>CAZIMI010000089.1:0-5612 GCA_964540325.1 uncultured Methanosarcinales archaeon
AAAATATTTGATTTTGCTTCTTCTAATTGTTTTAGGAATTCCGTTGTTCTCCAATTATTTACAAGATGAACCGTTAATCATGGGCGGAGAAAGTTATTTTCATCTTTCTCAAACAGAAGTAATTTCAAACTATACATTTTATTATTGGCCACTTAAAATTATTAATTCTTTTTTGCCGGAACAATTATTATTTTTGACCCCTTTATTTTTTGCAATCTGTTCTATTTTGATGTTTATAGAAGTGATGAAAAAAACTAATTTTACAATGCGTTCAACTTTTTTCTTCCTTACTCTCCTAATCATCTCACCGGCATTTATTTTCACGTTCATTACCATTTCTGCTTATTCATTATCAATCTTTTCAATTTTATTAGGATTCTTATTATTATCAAAAAAGAAAAAGGGATGGCAATACTTATCATTAGTTCCTTTTGTGATGGTAACTTTAATAGACATTTATAGTACGTTTCTACTCTTATTGTTATTGGGAATATATCTCTACTTTGAAGAAAAAAGAGGAAAAAAAGAAGAAATAAAAAAGTTAAAAACAATAAAAAGTATTTTTATAATCATAATAACATTAACAATTGTCAACTTCCTAATCTTCAATCTTAATATTTTTCAAGGGCCATTTCATAACCAACAACTTATTCCAGACCTATTATCGGATTTAGGTGGTTTGTCAGGAATTAACTTCTTCACTTTACTTTTATCTTTAATCGGGTTAAGTATCACCTGGAAGAAGAAAGGGTTCTCTTTTGCATACATAATTTTACCATTTACAATTATGGCTTATATATTTAACACCCAAACAATTCTTTATTTGACAATAATACTTACTTTCTTTGCTACAGTAGGAATAACAAAACTCTTTGAACGTAACTGGAATCTTGTTGCTCTGAAAAGGTTTACTTTCTTCATTTTAGTATTAGGTTTATTATTTTCAACAATAACTTATCTAGAAAGAGTTTCAGATAATAGTCCAACAAAAAGTGAAATTGAAGTTTTAACTTGGATGAACAACAATATCCCCATTGAAAAAGTAGTCTTCTCGGATCCAGAGAATAGTTATTTTATCAATTACTTTGCTGAACAGAGACCGTTTTATCAATTAAATGAAAAGCGATTTTTCAAAAAAGAACAAACTCAAGGGATTCTTTCTGCATTGTATATTGATGAATTGTTTCCTTTGTTAGAACAAAATGAGATTAAAACGATATACATTTCAGAAAAGATGAATTCAAAACTATCTAAAGAACAGGGATTATTATTCCTATTAAAAAACGAAAGATTTAAAATTGTCCACTCCTATGAAGGAAATGAGGTGTGGGAATTTAAAAAAGAATGATAGTAAAACCGCTAGACATAGTTTTATTTTGTACTTATTTTATTTTACTATTCTTTTCTATCTTTTGGTTATTGGTACTCTTTTTTTCAGACGATGAAAAAGAGAAAAAGAAGCTTACAAAAAAACCGTTCTTTACAACTATTGTCCCCGCATATAATGAAGAAGAATCTATTCTTGAAACTTTAACTTCATTAATTAGTTTAGATTATCCTAAAGAAAAAATGGAAATTATTGTTGTAAATGATGGTTCTACAGACAGTACCAAGTTTCTTGTTGAAGAGTTCATTACCAATAACCCTGACAGAGAAATAACTTTAATCAATCAAGATAATCAGGGAAAAGGTAGAGCGATGAATGCTGGTTTAGAAATAGCTAAAGGAGAATTTTTTGCTTGTTTAGATGCAGACTCTTTTGTTTCTGAAAACGCTTTAAAAGAAATGTTACCATATTTTGAAGCAGACCAGAATGTTGCTGCAGTTTGTCCAACGTTAAAAGTAAAAAAACCCAGTAATATTTTACAAAAGGTACAATGGTTTGAGTATATCATTAATATGTTCTACAAATTTCTTAATTCCAAGATTGATTGTATCCATGTTACTCCCGGACCTTTCAGTGTTTATCGTACAAAATTGATAATTGATTTAGGGGGGTTTGATGAAAACACAATCACTGAAGATCTTGAAATTGCAATGAGACTACAAAAGCACCATTATAAAATTGTGCAAACTTTTGATGTGATTGTTAATACCGTAACACCACAGACGTGGAAATCTCTTTTCTGGCAAAGAATAAGATGGTATAAAGGTTCGGTAGATAATACTGTTAATTATCGTAAAATTATGTTTAAAAAAGAATATGGAGATTACGGATATCTAAGAATGCCAACAGTAATTCTGTCAGGTGTAATTGCGGTAATACTATTTGCTACTTTATTCCATGATTTGTTAACTAAGTTGGTGCAATGGTTTGCTTCTTTAGCAGCAGTAAATTTTGATTTATGGACCCTGATTAAAAATTACTCTTTTGAATTTAATTATTTAAGTTTACCATATGCGAAATTGTTTGTTGCCGCCACGCTTCTAAGTATAAGTATATTTGTAATGATACATTCTTATCGAATTGTACAAGAGAAGATTAATAACCACGGGAGAACTTTAACGGGGCTGGTCACTTACCTTTTCATGTACGGCATTTTCATTACTTTTGTTTGGGTTTATATCGCGTTTATGATTGTTACCAGGAAAAAGAATGTTTGGTGAGTGTTGTTTATTAGTTATGTAATTTATTCCTAAAGATTATAATTAAAGTCATCGAGAGCAGGTTACTAATCAAAAACATAAATCTTTAAATATGAGATAATTCTGAAGAATTCTTATGGTGGAAAGAAAACTTAGCACTAAGAAATATTTAGTTGCTTTTGTTTTAACACTGATCATTTTCTGTGGCGGAATTTTAGTTGGGGCTTTATTAGAAAGTGCACAGTTAAAAGATGCTAAACAAATAACTTTAAACGAAAAAGTGAACTTACAAAGTTTACAATTACAACAAAACTATATTGAATCAGGATTGGCTGACTGTAAAACGCTTAATAAGATCTTAGAAGCCAACATTTATGAGCTGACAAAGAAAATGGGAATAGTGATTAATTATGAAAAACAATCCTTCTTTAACGAAGAAGAGTTTGATTTACAATTAAGGGATTACTTTCTAACTGAAATCCAGTTCCTATTAACCTCGCAAGAGATTGATAAAACTTGTTCAAAAGATAATGTTAAAATAATCTACTTTTATGATGAAGGAGCTTCAGATACACAAGGACAAATTCTGGACTATCTGAAAAAAGTTTTTGGTAGTGAGGTTTTAGTTTTCTCATTCAATTCTGATTTTAGTCAAGAACCGATGATAAATATTCTGTTAACCTCCTACAAAATAGAGAAATTTCCCGCAGTGGTGGTTGAGGATCAAGTTTTTCAAGGACACACTTCAGTAGAAGTTTTAATGAAAACAATTTGTAAAGAGATTAATAGTATTAAAGGAGAAATGCCTAAGAAGTGTCAAATTCTTTTTAAAAATTATAAGTAATCTTACAAAAAAAACAATTAGTCTTTAACAATAAACCCTTTAGCTTCTAAAATTTTTTGGACTGATTTATCGATTCTTTTTTCGGAAATATCTCCTTCTTCAATTGCTTCTTTGATAATCGTAATCATGCGATAAATTTCGTTTGGATCGCTATTAAAATTTAAAACGATATCTGGACCTGCTTTAAAAACCTCTAAATACATTTCATCTAAACTACCATAAAAATTTCTCATTCCCAACATGTTAATTTCGTCAGTTACAATCAACCCATCAAACTTTTCGATTAATTCGTTAGTAATTCTTTGCGAAGCGTCAGAAGGTTTACCCTCGGAATTAACTTTTCCGAAAGTGATTAAATGGCTGATCATAATCGCTTTAACAGACTGTTTTTCAATTAAAAAATCGTAAGGGTACAAATCATCTTCAGTAATTTCAGCAGCAGCAAGAAATTTATGCGGATCTTTAATTACTAAAGTTTTTCCGGGATAATGTTTAGCAGTAGCAATTATTCCCTCATCTTGTAATCCTAAAACGTAAGCATTAGCTAATTCTGAAACTTTTTCTTTATCGCCTTTAAAGCTTCGGCAGTTCCAGATTTGGTCCTCTAAATCAACTACGGGAGCAAAGTTTATTGTAGCGCCAAGTTCTGATAAGAATTTGCCTTCAGACTTACCTTTCTGAAATGAGTCACCAATTGATTCAACCTCATTAGCCAGCTGGAACTCCATAAAACTTGAAAAGGGATTAACGCAACCCTCTAAATCAACAGTAACAAAGAAAGGTATTTCCATTCCTTCTTGAAAGGTTTCAACAACATCCTTAAATTGAGGTATCCCTTTCATCGCATGCAAGTGGATTCCCCCAAGTTGCATTTTCTTTAAAGGGGTAGAGTAATATTGTACCCCTAAAACAACGACCATTTGGGCAATCTTTTGTTCTAAAGTAAGATCATCTAAATCAATAACATTATTTACCACCAAGGGGTCTGGTTGTCCTGGGATCAGTAAACCCCGGGATTTTGCAACTGATAATCCGGCAAGAACAACATTAATTGTTAATAAAAAGATGAACAGATATAAACCAATCTTGTTTTTATATTTGCTTTTAAGTTTAGACAAGTTAATACTATTTCTACTTTTAGTTTTCTTACTTTTTTTTACTAAACCTCTTTTTTTCATTTTTTATTGCTAAATATTAATTATTCAAACTAAAAAACCATTATTTTTACAATAGCGGTAAGCTTTTTGATTGATATAATAATTAATAGTACTACTACCAGTGTGATATTTTTTATTTACTTTAAAGATATTTCCGTTAATTTCGAAATCATCATTAAATCTTTCTCCTTTTACAAGCTGTTGCTGTAGTTCTGGACAACAGAGATCAACGTTAAGTAATGATTTTTGATCGTCAAAAGTTGAAATACAAACTGCTGTATCATCATCTAATTGATATAAAGCATTTCCCAAAGTTGGCAATTCTACTTCTAAAAAATTCAAAAATAAGATAAAAGCAACTAAAACTAAAGAAACGTTAATTACAGACCATGCTTTTGCGGAAACCATCGTATTATCAATTAAGAGGAGATGATATATAAAACTAACTAAAAAATGGCTTACTTTCTTTTTCTTACCTTAATAAAATCCCCTAACGTAAACTCATTGGAACCGCTTCCTTTTTTCTTCTTTTCTAATTCTGCTTTATCCAACACATCTCTCTCAACTAATCTTATTCCTAAAATTTTCTCCAAACGTCGAGCCACATCTAATCTTGGTTTAAGGCTGCCGGATTCCCATTTAGTAAGAATACTTTCTTTCTCATTTAAGAATTTAGCAAAATCCTCTTGTTTCATGCCTTTAGATTCACGAGCTGAGCGGATTAAACTGGAATAATTGCTTACAACTTTAAGTTCAGGTAAATCTTTTTTAGCAAACTGTTGTTTTTTATGTACAAATTCCTTAACTTCTGTCTTCTTTTTAATAGTTCCATATTTAGCACAGCCAGGACAAACTCTTAATTCTCCGCCTTCTATCTCAGCTAGAATAAGCCTAGATTCTTTACCACACATCTCACAAAGAGCCATTTTAAGTAAGGAATAATTAACTTATATTAAAATCTAACGGCTAATGACAGTGTAAAGTTATGAGCAATTGGCGTTTGGCTTTATCCAAATTCTCGCTTT
>CAZIMI010000090.1:0-5602 GCA_964540325.1 uncultured Methanosarcinales archaeon
ATCTAGCTTAACACTTAAATCGTAGTAGTTATCTTCATTGACATCAAACTTTTTCAGTTCACCAATTAATAAGGTAGCTTCCTGAGGTTCACTTTCCACAGTAATTGTTGCTTTTGTAGATGTTAAAGCTTTAACGGTCATGTAATGAAGCTCGTCAGTAACGGTAAACTTTAAACGAGTATTCACAGCCATATTCTCTCTAGTATAACCCGCAATAAATTTGTCTTCATTAACAACGTATGTTAAACCAGTAGCACTACCGCCGCCGCCACCGCCGCTTCCTCCGCTACCGCCACCGCCGCCAGAGGAACTGGAACTTGACGAACTACTACTAGTTGTTCCTGGCTGGCCACCTGCCCAAGTAGAGAATTCACAGTTAGGAATTTCCCAAACACAGAAATCTGTACCTGACTCATTCAAAGTAGCTTCAGCAGTACGATTAACACAATTACCTAAATCATTGTTACAATGCCATAGTGCATCACAGCTAGTATCGCCTTTAGGAATTTTTACGAAACACTTCTCTGGGAAAAGGTTATTAACAATTCTATCCCTAACATCTTCAACCATTCCTGCATACCCAATACTATTACCACTAGTATCTGTAGTTGTACCTTCAGGTAATGCACTAGCAATGTTATCAATCTTCCTTGTTGCACTGCTCAGACCAGTTTTACTTAACTTAGCATCAACAAATTCTACCCAACTATCATTTTCAGCAGTAAACAATTTAATGTTCGCCCTTCTACCACTAGAATAGTTTGTCAACATTCCAATCGTGGTATTAAACGCGTTTTGATCAAATTCATAAACATCATCTTGGTCCAAATCAAAACTAACATTCCAACCACTTGGAACATCAACTCTGGAAACGAAATTACAGAAAGCACATTCATTCTCGGAGTTAGGAGTAACTAAAGAGGTACATTTACTGCTTCCACATTTACTCTCATTATCACAAAATTGAACTTTAAAGTAATGTGTTCCTCCCGGTAAATTATCTCCACCCAGAGTTTCGTTATAAATTTCCATAATGTGCCATAACCGATAATCGTCTAAGTCAGTATTATTAACACCAATATCATTCACTGTCGTATTTAATGATGTAACCATACATTCAGAATCGTTGTTATAATACTCTAAACTCATATTGGAAGGTTTATCAGTAAAGATTTTTACTGTTGCAGCATCCGGGAAGGTTTCTTTAACAACACCAATGGCTTTAGGTATCCTTGTATCGGTAAATCCTGTAGCTTCAACTCCATAACCATTCTCTGAACAATAAGGGTGACCCTCACACTGATAATTTGCACATCCTGTTTCTGTCCAACAATCTACGTCAGAATACTCAATAAAACCGGATTCACCTTCACCAATCCTTTCTGAAACATTCTTAAACTTAAGAATGTCCAGCTTTTCAATATCCTGATCAATTGCTCCAGGTGTAGCATATCCAACATTTGTTCCCAAAGTATCAATTGGATTGGTTATATTTCCAGTAGCATTAGCAGTAGCAACATAAACTCTAATATCACCACCAGTCGTATAAAGACTAGGGAACTTTTCAAGTTCAGTTTTTTCAACTGCTATTGTTCCACCACCAACTTCCTGACAGGCTTTATATTGTGAACTTGTTAACGGAATTGGCGCTTTTTTCCAACTACCGTTATCACAACGGAAAGCTTCGGTCGTTTCAGTCGAATCACTACTTGCCCATCTCCAAGAATCAACCAGATAAAATTCAAACCCGGCTAAAGCATTACTATCTCTTGTAGTACATCCATCAGTTGCAGTGCCATCGGTATCTAAGTACCAATAAAACTTAGTTGTAGTATAACCACTACCTAAAATCCCATTAGTCAATTTAACACCATTACACATTGAAGAATTAACAATATTATCAACCCTAATTCCAAAACCAAACGAAGTACCCATATCTTTCATTCCGAAATCAACAATATCAATTTCTGGTTGAGAAACATCTCCGCTAGCATCTGTACCTAAAGGTATTGGTGCTCCATCTTCCATGTTTTTAAAGAACTGTGCAGCCATTCCCGGTTCACACCAACCATTCATCCATTTAAAAGCAGTTTCGTTAGCTGTATGTGTTCCGTTAGTAACATTATAACTTTCACAGATTGCTTGGTTACTCATTGAAGAGTTAAATGCTAAAGGTTCACACGAATTTCTATCAGTCCAATAACAGAAGTTAGCACTTTGACAACTACTTTCGTTAGCCGATAAAGTTGCATTCCAGAAACAAGAAAATGGCTTTTCGTCACAGAAATTTGCTCCTGTATTATAAGTACATTTTGGTTTAGAGTTACAAATAGTTGCATTGTAACTGTATTGAGGACAATTTGTAGCAAAGTTAATATCACAGAAAGGGTTACTTTCAGCATACCAACCGCAACCAGTTTGTGTTTCACAGCCAGTTTGATTTCCAGCATAAACCATACAATTCATACCAAATCCACCCTGAGATTCAAATGCTAAAGAATCGCCAAGGCCGCCACCAAATTCTCCACCGCCAAAACCTCCGCCACCAGCAGTTCCA
This sequence comes from uncultured Methanosarcinales archaeon, assembly GCA_964540325.1. GTDB lineage: Archaea > Nanobdellota > Nanobdellia > Woesearchaeales > GW2011-AR9 > JABJOX01. Next base: position 2,558 of record CAZIMI010000090.1, read on the forward strand.
CCAAAGCCCGTCTCACTACCAAATCCTACTGGATCACAGAACCCTGAAACCCAGACACAACCCGAACTTTCACAACTAGCCTGAACATTTTGATTCCAGCAACTATCAGTACTACCTTCACCACTCATAGTTGTACCTTCACACCAACTACCCCCCTCGTCAGTTCTCCAAATGCAGAAATCACTATGGTTATAATTAGCAGAAGCGTTAACTACAGTTTGGTTTGTACATTCAGCTTGAGTATCATATTGGTAACAAGCATATTTCATGTGGTCGCACCAACCCTCTTCATAACTTTCCGTGTCACCTTCAAATCCTCCCGAAGAGTTGACCCATTCACAAGGATAATTACCACCAGAATCAGCAGTACCGGCAGTAGCACAAGCAATTTCGCCATCTCCACCGCCAACATTGTTACAATCATACCAATCACCGTAGTAATCTGGACCAAACTGGCACCAACCTGCCTGACCGCCTTCTCCAAAAGTATCATGATGATAATCATCTTCTACCCAAGTACAATTTGAGGTTATATTAGACAAACAACTAGATTGATTATAACTCATACATCCTTCAGTTGTTGAACCCATCAAAGTCCAGTTTTCTTCGCACCATCCACCAAAACCGGAATGCCAGGTACAATTACCATTAGCATCACAGGAAGTTTGATCACCATCCAATTTCCAACATGCGGCTCCGGGCATATCACACCAACTTCCCCAATTTTCATTTGTCCAGTAACAACCACCTGCTTCACAATCTGTTTGAGAACCAAAACCAAAACAGTCCATGGTTCCAGCCATGAAACCGCCACCACAGAAAGGATCAGAGAAACACATTGAGTCAGCACAATCCATCTTTCCGTCATTATTATTATCTTCTCCATCCCAACATACTTCAAACTGTGCACCGCCCGTTGTTAATGAACAAGTATTTGTATTTGCAGTCCAAGTACACTGTGTATCAAAACTAGAATTCCCGCCTTTCTTACCATTACCGGTACAATGATCTTCCGTATTACATAAATCACAACGATCTTCACAGGTTTTATCTGCTTTCTTACCACACCTACCTTTAGCTTCATCGGTAGGATAATCTAAATCAGAGATCCATTTACAACCACCAGATACTTTACTGTTTGCACAGAAATAAGAAGGTCTATTTTCTGCAGAAGATGAAGTAGGACTTCCCATAAAAGTACAAGAACCACAATCTTCATCACAATTCTTTGCTATCCCTTGCCTAAATTCATCTTTAGCACGACATTTACCATAACCATTTTCTGCATTACTATCAGCAGTAAAACCACAGAATCCTAACTGTGACCCTTCACAAGCATCTCTAGCCAAAGTTGCTGAAGTCCAATTAGTCTTATCAGTCTTATAATCACAGGCATAACATTCAACATTACAATTTCTTTCATCCCCATAATTATCTTCACAATGACCCATTGGAAGAGATACAGCAGTAGTTGGGTCAGTAGTACTAGCGTACATGTCTAATACCCATTTACATCCTGCTGCCTCACACGTTTGTTGACTATCAATGTAAACACAACTTTCCTGGCCAACAACAAAAATTTGGTCGCCTTTAAATGTACACCGATCATCTCCAGAACTACTAGTACTCATGTTATTCCATTTACAAGGGAAATACCAAGGGTCTCCGGCAATCTGATTACATAAAGTTTCGTCCGTGAACGCATTATAATCTTCACAATACGCTGCCCCTTCAGGTGTTTCTTCCATATCGTCCCAACATTTTGTGGTTAACCTACTTTCGTTACAAGCACTACCTTGCCATTCACAACAGAAGGGCAACATGGTCATTTTGTTACACATATTAGAATTGTTCAAATATTCACACCTTAACCCACCAATTGTAGGATCAGTGTTAACAATAGTTGCATTACCAGAACAAGTAGAAGTCCCAGCAGTCCAACTACAACCAGTTACATTTCCACAAGCACTTTGTGAAGACATGATTTCACAACCAGGATACCAAGGAGTCCAAACAGTAGTAGTTCCAGTTCCTGGTTCTTGACAAGTTGAACCAGTAAAGTTCCAGAAACAATAAGAAGTATCTCTACAATCAACTTCATTTGTTTTATCAGAACATGCTTTTGTTCCAATATCTTGGTAACACCAGCCATCTTCACCGCCAGTCCCTCCAGATTCATTATTCCAAACACAACTTAAATCATAAAAAGTTCCATTACTTAAACAATTAGATTCATTACCTTCAGGTGTCCAACCATCCCAGTTCCAACAAGCAATTTGTTCACACCAACCACCAGAATAAGTGTCCCAGAAACAAGATTGGCCATTACTAGAATTTGTAGCTGCACAGGAAGTAGAATCAGTTTGACTCCAACAACCAGATTCTTCGCACCAAGGACTGTTCCAATTACAATTTTTTCCAGCAGAATTGTTGACACAGTAACTTTCGTTTCGATATCCAAAATCTGAGCACCACTGTTCATAACAGCTTCCACCTTCCCACTTACAACTTGCTGCAGTACAAGCATCTTGATTGTTATAATCCCAGCAACCAGCTTCACTACACCAAGAGTTCCCATTACTGTTTGATTCCCACTTACAAGTTTGACCGTTAAAACCGGTAGTGGCTACACAAGTAGCGGCAGTAGTCTGATCCCAACAACCTTGCTTTTCACACATACCCCAAGTACAACCAGTAATGTTAGTACAAGTAGCTTCAGTAGTTTTTTCCCAACAACCTTTTTCTGGAGGGCCCATACAAGGACTATGGTAATCTTCTTCATTATAAGTGTCAATCCAAGTACAGTTCATGTTATAAGTATCACTTGCTTCACAAGCAGATTGATTACCATCAAAGGACCAGCAGTCTAATTCCATACACCAACCAGTTGTTGCACCAGAAGTCCAAGAACAAGACGTATTTATATAAGATGTAGAAGAAGCGTTATTTGTTTGACTACAGGTATCAGAACCATAAAAATTCCAACAACCTTTCTGTTCACACCAACTTCCCCATGGATCCACTTTCCACTGACAATCATCGTTT
>CAZIMI010000091.1:0-5598 GCA_964540325.1 uncultured Methanosarcinales archaeon
CCACTAGATATTTTATACCCTAAATCAGCTAAATAGAAGAACAGGGGAGATTGTTCGATTGTCCCTAAACGACTAGCAGAGATAATATTCAAAGGAATAATTGAATAAACCATTTCATCAGTATCTACTCCTGTATTATGGGCAGCATAAACGCGTAGAACTAAAGCTAGGATGAAAATTAATAATAAATATATATTTGTTTTAGTTATTTTCATTTTTCATTACTTTAAATTAATCAAAAACACAAATTAAACCATCATTTGATTGAGCTATTTGCCCTCCCGCACCTAAACAACAATTATTAATTTCTCTATATTTATGACAATAATCATCGCCTTTTTTTTCACATTTTTCCTGAATACATTGGTCATAACTACTTTTACCAATATTTTTAGTGGCCCCTAAAGAAAAAATAACCATTAAAATGATTAATCCATATAATATTAATAATAGTACTTTTTGGCTGAGATTTAGTTTCTTCATCATTTTACTTTAAACACCATAAACATATTTTCTTTTTGATAAACCGTAACAAACAATCCGGAACTGATAATTTCATTATAACGTGTTTGAAGCAATTTATTTGTCTCTTCTTCACCAAAAATAGCGTTAAAATATTTGGTTTCCATTCTACCATTAATAATGAAATATTGATAATCTTTTTCTATTAAAAATTGATGCAATTGTTCTGCGTCTTTGTAAAGGATTTCTTTTCTGAAATCTAAAATATCTTGACACCAAGCACAACTAAATTTACCATAACCAATAGTTAATTTATCACGAGGAGAATAAAGAAAAACGTTAGTATTGTCAGGAATAGTGTTGAACCATTCTCCATAGGCTGCTGCTTCTTGAGGTGTAAAAGAGCCGGAAGTAGGCCAAATAGCGGTATTAACTTCATATTTTTGTTGAGCGGAAGTGAAAATAATTCCCAACAGAACCAAAAAAACTATACTAAAACGAATTAATCTTGATTTGGATAATGCTTTTAAAAAATATAATCCTTCACTTGCAATTAGGGCAATGGGTATTGCCATTAACATCCAAACCCTAAAAGATGCCCTAGCAATTGAAAACGGAAAAGTCATTCCATTAACCCCCCAAAAAGTAAAAACTAACCAAAATAAAGTAATACAAAGCCAAGTATTTTTCTGTTTAACTATTGAAGAACGATATTTCCATAAAACATAAATGACCCCAATAAGTACCAATATTGAAATTATTATCCCAATACCAATAGGATTATTAATCATATTCTGAGATTTCGCAATAAAAAAATCACTAAATGTGTACGCCCGAGAACCAGAACCGCCAGGATCTAAAACTTTTTTAATAAGTCCAAAAAATTCCCATTTCTTATTAGCAACAAGAGCAATAACATCAGATTGTGCATACGAACCATCATAATAGCTAAGAAAAACTTTAACCCCATATTTTTGGACCATTGCCCCCCACCAAAAAAGAGAAACTAAGATTCCAGAAAGAAATGCTGCACTCTGAAGATAAAGAACTTTCCGATAGGTAATGGAAGATATAACCAGATATAATATAATTAATGTGGATAATTTTATTGGTTGAGAAATATTCTGTGTTACCCAAATACCTGCCACCATCAAAGCAGTAATGAAAAACCATCTTTTATCAATACGCATTCTCTCAAATGCATACATTGTTGGAAAGAATAAGGTAATAATTAAAGCATGGGCCCAAATAAAATGGCTAAGATAACAAGGGATGGCTGCCAAAACAAAAGTTGCGAAAAGTGCTTTGTTCCGGTCCCCAATAAACTGCTTAGCAAAGAAAAAGAAGAAAATAAGCCCTAGTGAAATTATTAAAGCATTGAAAAATTTCATGGTCCAATTCAAATTTGAAGAAGTTTGATGTAAAATTCCCATAAAAACATCATAAGCAGGAGGATAAGGATCAATATAAGACAAAACTGGATCCATCTCTCTTACATCTTTTAATTCTGGGTCATAAGCATCTTTTTCTAAAGCAACATATTTAATTCCTATAGCATGACCCCAAGGGTCTTCATCTTCTAAATACGGATAACCAAAAGCACCTTTTGCGTACATATAAAAAGAAGCGAAGAAAATTAGTAAAACAACCATAACCACCAAATTTGATTTAGTTAACTTTAATTTTGGTAAAGTTAAATTGCCAGCTTTTATTTTCTGATACAAATCGTAAATAGGAATGATTAAACTTAAAACTAAAAGAGTTTTCCAATCCAATGGAGCTCGAAAAAAGTTAAGAATGATTGATAGTATTGCGAAAACACCTAAACCAATCCCAATATTCATCAAATTTCTTTCTAATGCATTTTCGGATTGTTTTACGCAGTAGGTGACTGTAAAACCTAATCCCCAGGTATACAAGAAAAATAAAATAATTGTTAGCACGCTTACCATTAGTCTCTCTTAAACCTAAAGGCTTATTTAAATTTTATTAATTAATAGGACTACTGCAACAAGAATTAATCAGTATTTGTCCTAAAATAAGATATTTTTAACTCCCTGGCATAACTTTTTTCAAACTCTCGAGGGTGGGTCTTATTAAAAAATTTTAAATATTCAACTTTCTTTTCAAAACTACGAGATTCAATGAACCAAAATCCATTTCCATCAAGTGATTGATCTATTAGTTGTTTTTCTTTAAAAGTAGGTGTTATATCAGAGAGAATAATTAAATTAAATTCTTTATTTGTGTAATAATTAAAAAGAAAATTTGAAGATTGTGAATCGTCAATAAAAACTAAATCGTTTTTACCACCAAACTTTTCAAGATCACCCATAGCTACTTTCCAAGGGGCTTTGGTTGTTTCAGAATAATAAGTGTATAAAGCAAATGAGTTGAAGAAAATAATTATAAGAACAATAATGGTTTTTAACTTCTGATTATTCATTAACGTAATTCCTTTAGCTATTAAAACATACAAAATTGGAACCAGAAAATATGAATGTCTTACTAAAGAAAAAGAGTGAATCAATATATCAAGCAAGAATAAGTATAATCCACTAATTGAAATTAAGATTAAAAGTATAAGAATAGAAAAATAATTTTTATATTTATGAATAACGCTTCCCGAGAATAGATTTATTCTTTTCAAGATAAAAATAAAAAGGAGAAAAAGTAAGATGAGAAAAAATAAAGGCAAAACGTAAAAGAAAATCCCCAATTTGGTAAAGATTTCCGGAAGACCGCGACTTAAAAGAGCAGCAGGCAAATTTTGATGACGACTAAGAAACTGAAAAAGAATGAGACGAACTAAAGGAATTGATAAAAGAGAGATAATAAGTAAAGAATAAAGCCATTCTTTTATTGCGTTCTTTTTTCTTTTGACGATAAAAAAAAGAGCATGAATAATAACTAAAAACAAAGTAAGATAATTAATGTACATCGCAATGACCATACTAACAACATAAGCAACAAAATGTCTTTGCTTACAATTCCTAACAACATTCTTAATATTTACTTCCTCCTGATTCTTCTTAAGATTTCTGATGACAAAGCATTTAACAAAAAGGAACGTCGATAATAAAGCAAAAAAGTTAAAGACACTATAAAGCCGAGCCTCTTGAGAATAAAGTATCTGCAACATTGCTGTTGATAAAAAGAGGGCACTTAACAGAGCAATGGAGTCGTCAAAAAAAAGCCTAACTAAAAAAAAGAGAACAATTATTGAAAGAACGCCAAATAAAGCAGAAATAAACCTTACTGAAAACTCGGTCTGACCAAAAACTTTTATCCAATAATGTAAAATCAGGTGATGCCCATAAGGTGACCCTTCAAGTTTAGTCACTAAATCAATAGTTTGAGATGGAACTTCCTGATTCGCTTCAATTATAGATACAGCTTCATCTGTCCAGAAACTTTCCTGGCCTAAATCATAAAAACGTAGAAATATTCCCGTTAAAATAATAACCGTTAAAAATAGGTACACAAACTTTTTTTTCATTTTATTTTCTCACTTATAACATTACTAAACCACCACAAACAGGGATATTAACTCCAGTAAGGTGTTTTGATTTTTCTGAAGATAAGAACAATAAGACTTCGGCAACATCTTCAGTTGAAGATAAACTTTTTAAGGGTGTTTGCATGGATATCAAGTCAAACATCTTCTCTGGTAAATGATTTGTAAATTTAGTTTTAGTTACTCCTGGCGAAACCATGTTTACTCTAATATTATGTGCACCCAGCTCAGAAGCAAGTGACTTAGAGAAACCTTCTAAAGCATATTTAGCAGTAATATATGGAGAAATCTTAGGGGGGGGAGTGTTAACTACATAAGAAGTAAGCATATTAATAATTGATCCCGTTTTGTTTTTTAACATTGAAGGCAAAACTGCTTGGATTAGGTTATAAGCCCCTTTTAAATTTGTATTTAAGAAAACCTCATAATCTTTCCAAGTGGTCTCACTAAAACTTAAAGAGAATGTTTTTGGACAAGCATTATTTATTAGAACATCAACTTGGCCGCATTTATTTAATATCTGTTCAACCATTTCTTTAACTTCTTCATCTTTTGTAACATCAGCTTTTAAGGCCATAGCAGAATTTGTATTATTGGTTAAATCACATATTTCAGTTACTAATTTCTCTGCACTCTCTTTGTCCTCCCGATAATTAATGATTACCCTTGCTCCGTTTCGAGCCAATAATTTTGCTGTTGCTGCCCCAATTCCTGTATTCCCGCCGGTTATTAAAACAACTTTATCTTTTACCATTTTAGTTTAACCCCAAATGTTTTACTTTTGCTTCTCCATCAATTAAAACTTGTCCACCTTCATTAATAATTTGTGTTCTAACAATAATAATCTTTAAAGCATCAATTTTATTAATTACTGTCCCTTTGATAGTAAGGTCACCTCCCGGTTTGATAGGTAATTTAAATAATAAGTTTTGTGAAAGGTATAAACAATCTTTACCAGGGAGATACATTCCAACCAAAGTAGAGAAATAAGAGCTAACTAACATTCCGTGAGCTATACGTGAACCAAAAGTTGTCGTTTTAGCATAATCTTCATCATTATGAAGGGGATTATTATCCCCAGAAAGTTCAGTGAACTTATCAATATCTTCAATAGTAACCCTACGTTGAAATTCTTCAACATCACCAATATTAATTGAACTATAACTTCTTTCTTTAGCAATTTTCATTATTCATCATTTCCCATCATTTTAAAACAGTTTTAATGGTTAGTCAAGTTTAAAAGAGATTTATAAAAATTAATTAAATGTTAACTCCATGAACTCTTAAAGATTCTTTAATATCTTTTACATTCTTGACCAACATAATCTCTTCCATAGTAAACTTAACATCAAAACCTTTCTCTAATTCCGTTACTAACATTAATCCATTAAAGGAATCCCAAGTTGAAATGTTGTCGGGAGAACTTTCATCAGTGATAGTAGAAGCATCTACTTTAAGTACAGTTGATAAAATGTTTTTCAGTTTATTTTCCATTTTTTCCCTAACTGGTTATAGTTCTAACCAGATATCATAAAAAAGCGGTAAAAGTGTTCCACCCCTCCATAAATGAAGGGGTATGACGGAACACTTTTCTAAACTCCGCTTTTTTAGGATCCAAA
>CAZIMI010000092.1:0-5581 GCA_964540325.1 uncultured Methanosarcinales archaeon
CGATTCCTCCCAACACTAAACTGTTGGGTATCCTCGCCTGATTATGTAATGAAAAGAACAATCTATTTGGACCATGCAGCTTCAACTCCATTAGATCCAGCTGTAAAAAAAGAAATGGATGCAATAAAAACTTATGCCAACCCTAGCGCTTTACACCAGATGGGATTAGAAGCAAAACAAATTCTTAATAATGCCAGAAATAAAGTTGCCAAACTACTAAATGCAAACCCAGAAGAGATAATTTTCACATCCGGCGGAACAGAATCGATTAATTTAGCTTTGCAAGAAGTTGCTTATCCAAACAGGAATAAAGGCAACCATATTATTACAACAAAAATAGAACATCCTGCAGTTTTGGAAACCTGCAAGTTTTTGGAAAGAGATGGATTTAATGTAACTTACCTTGATGTTGATAATGATGGTTTAATTTCCATAAAAGATTTGGAGAAAGTAATCACCAAAGAAACAATCCTAATTTCGATTATGTATGCCAACAATGAAATCGGAACAATCCAACCAGTGAAAGAGATTGCTAAAATTGCCAAAAAACATAATGTTCCATTTCATACAGATGCCTGTCAAGCTGGTTTTTTAGATTTAAATGTTAATGCAGATTTGATGACCTTAAACGGATCAAAGATTTATGGTCCGAAAGGAATTGGGATTCTTTTTATTAAAAAAGGAATAAAAATTCATCCTTTAATGCATGGCGGCGGACAAGAGTTTGCTTTAAGATCAGGAACAGAAAACTTAACTGCGATTGTTGGTTTTGCCAAAGCTTTGGAACTTGCCCAGAAAGAAGATAATAAAGAAATAACAAAACTAAGAGACTACTTTATTGAAAAAGTTCTCAAAGAAATCCCAAAAACATTTCTTAACGGACACAGAACTGAAAGATTACCAAACAATGCTAATATTTCATTCTTAGATGTGGAAGGGGAATCAATTTTATTATATTTGGATCAAAAAGGAATTTTAGTATCTACAGGAAGTGCTTGTTCTTCAGAGAAATTAGAAGTAAGTCATGTTTTAGATGCAATTGGTTTAAAACATGATGCCGCTCATGGTTCAATTAGGTTTTCATTAGGAAAATCTACAACTAAAGAAGATTTAGATTATGTTGTCAAAGAATTGAAAGAAATAATTTCATCTTTGAGAAAGATTTCACCAGTACATTTGAAGATGGAGGAAATTAGAAACAAAAATGTTTCTAGTCCCTCCTCGTAAACTCGGAGGATATAAGAAAATGAGCAAATACGAAGTAGTCGGATATGGAAAAAAGTGTTGGGCTTATTCAGAGAAAGTTAAAGAGCACTTCTTTAAACCAAAAAATATTTTCAAGAGTGATGAAGAAGAAAAAGATTGGGAAAAGTCTGCTGACGGAATTGGTGAGGTTGGTAGCCCTCAGTGCGGAGACGTAATGCGATTTTACATTAAAGTTAATGATGGCAAAATTACAGCCTGCAAATTCAAAACTTTTGGCTGCGCTTCAGCGATTGCTTCCACTTCTATCTTATCTGAAATGGTTATTGGTAAAACTTTAGAAGAAGCCAAGAAAATAACTCCACAAGACATTGTTAAAGAACTTGGAGGATTACCTACAAGAAAAATCCATTGTTCAGTTTTAGGCGACCAAGCACTAAGGAAAGCTATTGAAGATTATGAGGGCAAATAATTTAAATACAGACCATTCTTAAGACAAAAATGTTCGGAAAAAAAGTTTTACAAATTGAAAGAGAATTACCATTTTACCGCAGTTTTACAAGAGAAGAGTTATACAGTAAACTTGAAGAACAAGGCATTTGGAAAGAAAAAGGAAAAGCAGCATTTGTTCGTCGATATAGTGAGGACTATATTTTTGTTCAAGATAATTACGAAGCAACCCATATTCATCTAAAGAAAGTTGGCGAAGACGACTGGGGAGATGACACTTTCCGCTGGTGTAAAGCAGGAAGTATGCTTTTGGCATGGTATAACGGCTAAATACATTCAACAACCAACTAAGAGCAGTGATTAAATTCGGATGGTCCCGGATGAGCTTTGTGGAGTTACGCCCACCTTAGTTTGGTTTTTAAATTTTAAGAACGCACGTCTATAGTATAATCAGGAAATGCTTCAATTAATGTTAAAGCAGTAATAAGTCTTGGTTCGTAGCCAAAATCACTACTTGAATCTTTCACTTCAATCTTCTTATTTCTTTCATCAATCTTCATCCATCCGCCCCCTTTGGGGTAGAATCCAATATCACAATGGTATTCTCTATGATTATTAAAGATGATACTGTAATCCTCTTTTTCCCGATTAAAATCAAAAATAAATTTCCCTGAGAAAAGACCATTAGTCCCTTTCCCATAAAGGTGAACTGTAATATCTCCGACTTCATCATAAAAATCCAGTTCTTCTATCTCCGGGAGTTCCGGAAGTTGAATGCCTTTCTCTTCAGCAAATTCTTCGATCTTTCTTCGTGAGTAATCATTATCACGGTAAAAAATGTGTCTCTGACCCAATCTTTCTGTAAGTTCTTCAGGACTTACAAATTGGTCTATGGGGATACCTCGGTTTTTCATTAATTCCTCGGTTTCTCTCATTTTACTAACATCATAATAGCCAAGGAATTCACTTTTTATCAGAGCAATATCTTCTTCAGAAAAATCCGGTAAGGCTAATTTAGTCCCTTGCTCTCTAGCAATTATTTCTGCTTTAGAAACATAACCTGGAGAACTTTTTAATTTTTTTTCATATACTTCTTGTAGTAATGCAGGATCGATTGGTGTTAGTTCTATACCTCTTTCCTTAGCAAAGAATTTTACTTTTCTTTCTTCATACTGATTAGAGCCCAAATAGTAAATCTGAGCAAATCTTGTTAAAGTTTCATGATTAGTATCAGCTAAACGAATGTTTCTCTCTTTAGCAAATTTTTCAATTTCTTCTAACTTTTCAACAGCAGAATAAGGAACAGTAGATAATATTTTTTTATATCCTTCGTTAAGAAAATCTTTGTCCATATCAATTGTTATTCCAGTTCTAGCACAGATTTCTTCAATTTCAGTAGGAAGAAAATTGCCTCTAATAGTATCATTTAATGCCTCTTCAAATTCAGAAGGAATAGAAATCCCCTTATCTTCGGCTTTTTGTTTAACAGAGATAATATTACTAGCTAAAAGGCGATAAAATTTGCTTGGAGTTTCAATAAGACCTTGATATTCTTTTTTAACTGCATCCTCAAAATCAATCTCAACCTCTTGATCTTCAGCAAAACATTCAATTTTCTCAATATCTTCATAATAACTTTCTTTCCATGCTATTTGGAATGCTTTTTGCAACAATTCTTTTGTAATCGGTAAAGATTTTTGGAATGCTTGCCGATACGCCATAAGCATATTTGTAGAATAAAGCCTAGCTAAACCAAGATGAATTACGGAATCATCTTCTAATAAACGTTCTATATTTTCAGCTTTTTTATCTGCCATTTTTGTTACATAGTTTAAAATGAAGCCCTATTTATAAAATTTTTGGGAGTAGTTACCAAGCAATAGTAATAAATTAGCAATCGAAGATAAAAACGTAGCAAAAAGCCATCAAACTTATTTCGACCTATTATGGGGAAGTGCTAAGATCTAAACAAACTCATACTGCCTACAATATTCTCGGAAACAAAATTTACATATAGCTTCCACTTGACCCTTCTGACTATTCCCTAAAGCAGAGATATAATCTTCTCTTTTCTTGTCAGGAATCGCTAGAGGCATTTTATTTTTCATCATCAGTAACCAATTGATTAATAATCTACCCACTCTTCCATTTCCGTCAATGAAAGGATGAATAATTTCAAACTGAGCATGAGATTGGAAAGCAACTTCAAAATCATCCACTTTTCTCAAAGCTTCTTTAATCCAAGTTAATAGCTTCTCCATTCTTTCTTCTGTAAATAGATAAGAAGTCGTGTAAACATCCCCAACATAATTTTGTACTCTCTTATACTTACCTAAAGTTTCATCTTCTTCAATATTTTTGTTTACTCTTCTGTGCAACTCAAATAAATGTTTATTTTCTGGAAAGTCCTGAAAATTCTTTTCCAAATAATTCCAAGCATCTAACAGATTAGCAGCCATAAACAATTCTTTCTTACTATGATTCTTAGGAACAAGATCATTAAAAAGAAAATCATGAGTCTCTTTGGCACTCATTGTCGAACCTTCAATAGCATTACTGCTGGCAATAAAAATACTCAAAAATTTTTCTTTTTCCTTTTCTCGGGACACTTTATCTAGTTTATCCAAATATTTTTTGTAAAGATCAGAACTTTCTTTCATTTTTTGATGGTGTTGATAGGAAAGTTTATCATCATAATCATTAAGAACCCAGTCCCTTTCTTTAGCAGAAATTTTCATGCACTCAAATTCTTGTTTTGGAATTGGACGCTTCTTGCCAATATATTTTAAAGTTTTTTGGATAACTTTATCTCCTTGACGCAGAGAATCAACTAAGTAAAGATACTCATTATCCTTAATTTTTTTAGTGACTATGCTAACCATTTTATGAAGTTAACCACTACATATTTATAAATTTTACGCTTATTTTAAACAAATACTTAGAAAAAGTAAAAAGTTAACCACTACATTTCAAAAACTATCACCCCCGATAAATCAAAGGAGAGTTTTCTTCAAAATCTTTAATTAAATCGTATCTCTCATGTTTCTGAGCAAATTCCTGCCAACTTATTAAACCCATCCTTTGATAATCTTTAACAAAATCTCCAATAGTTTTAAGATGGTCTCTACCTGTAACAATACCTTTTCTGCCTTCTTTATTTCTTAGTTTATCTACCAACGGATAAAAATATAATTCTTCTCTTATTTTAGCAATATACTCAAACTCAAATATCTGTCCAACAGCAATATATTTGTTGGTTTCTTCCATACTTGGATCAGATAAAAAAGTATTTAAAACCAAAGAGACGAATTCTAAAGAACTAAATTTATATCTCTCTTTCACACCCGCTGCCGCAGTTCTTAATTTTCTTTCTATCTCTTTTTTTTGGACTACTTCATCAGAACTAGTGGCAATGATTAAGTGACAAAGCGGCCTTAAAGCAAATAAAAATCTTCTATCAAGATACAGACAAACAAGGTTATCTGGAAGTCCAGATGCTCGTTTTAATTCATAGTCAGTTCTTTTGTTTTCCGGGAAATAAATTTTTGCCCTGGAATATTTAGCTGCTAACTGTTCATAAGAATAAGCACGTCTTATTTCCTCCCCCTCTCTAATCCTTTGTTCAGTTTTAGCTTTACCTTCGATAATTAAATGTTCCAAGCTTTTAACTCTTCTGATAAATCTCCTCCTATTGTTTTCACCAATTCTTTTTATTCCTTTCTCAGAAGGGTAAATATGTTCAATCCCAAGAAGCAGCCAGTCATCTATAAGAACTTCTTTGAAATCAATAATCTCAGACATTTTTCTTTCAAAACTCAGTTAACTTCTTCTCCGAAGAATAATTAATTATCGTGGTGTTACCTTCCATCCCAGAAACTTTTTCAGTAGAAATGAATTTCCCTTCTTTTAGTTTGCTGACTCTTCTCTG
>CAZIMI010000093.1:0-5569 GCA_964540325.1 uncultured Methanosarcinales archaeon
AAAAGAAAAGTCTTTTGGAACTAAACCTGTGATTTCAAATATAGTTGCCAGTGGCAGATTTCCTAAAGAAATTGATATTGTAAAATTATATGAGATGGTGAGATTTGATTTTTCAGAATATAACCCAGAAACCTACCCTGCTTTGTTAGTTAAAATAATAGTTAATGGGAAAAGAAGGCATGTTACAATATATAAAAATGGAAAATATATTATTGCAGGAGCAAAATCAGAGGAAGAATTAAATTTAATTTATAATAATATTGTTGGTGTGTTAAAAAAAAATGGTTTCCTATAATGGTGTGATATCAAACATTGATTGTATTAAAGGGATAAAAAGATTAGAAGATAATTCAATTGATCATATAATAACCGACCCACCATATGGATTAAATAAAGAGGGTATTATTAATGACAAGGATTTATCTTTATTTTATGAGATTTTGCCCGAATGTCATAGAGTTCTAAAAGAGAATGCTTTTTTCGTAACTTTCTTTAGCACAAAATTCCTACCAAAGTTATTTGAAAAGAACCCATTTGAATATTTCTGGCAAATTGTTTTGTATTGTCCAAATGGAGCAGTAGGTTCTTCTATTGGATATACTAAATTTATGTCTGTATTTGTATTTAAAAAAGGAAATCCAAAAATAAACAAACGTAAGAAAGACTTGTTTTTAGATTCACCTGGAAGGATGGTAGAACCAGAGGAGGGATTTATAAATCATCCCACACCAAAACCTACAAAATTTATTAAAGAATTGATAGAAATGTTTACCAAGACGGGCGATATCATTTTAGACCCATTTATGGGAAGTGGAAGTACTGGGGTGGCTTGTCAAGATTTAAATAGAAGATTTACAGGTTTTGAAATTAACAAAAAGTATTATGAATTAGCAAAGAAGAGATTAAAAACAAGAAAAAAAAGAATAACTGATTTTAATATTAATTAACATTTGTTTCTTTATGAATTTTAGATAGAATTTCTTTACCTCTTTTTGAGATGTCATAAATTTTAAACTTTTTTCTTTCATCTGTTAAGCAAACAATTAAATCGTTTCTTAATAATTCTGACAAGGATCTACTGACCGCACTAATGTGTAAATCTAATTTTTGAGAAATTTCAGTTGGTGTATCTTTAGATTTATTTAGTTGGGTTAAAATTCTAAATCTAATCTTACTTCCCGTTATAAAACTGATTAAATCCCATTCAGAGGCCATGTTTAACACATATTAAACACTCTTTTTATACTTATTTAACATATTTGTTAAATATATATTTATTTGTTCTATATAAATAATAATCTATGGCAGAAGTTCAAAATCACGGTTTTGTTTTTGAAAATTGGGTTAAAAAAATATTGGGTGTTCATAAACTTGCTACCAATTATACTCAAAAATGGGATATTCCTGGTGAAACACCAATTAGTGTTAAATTTATGGGAATGAAAAATGCTTTAGAGTTTGGAAGTACAGTTAGAATATGGGAAATTGATGAAACATTTACACTAGTGATTGGTCGTTGGGAACAATTAGGAAATAAAAAATTAGTTAGAAGTATAGCTGAGATTGATATAAGGCCTGATGATTTAGAAAAAATGAAAGGTAAAATTACACTTAAAGAAATTAAAGAATTTGATCAGAAAATAAAATCTTTTCCTGCTGGAAAAGAAGGCCAAAAAGAAGGGATAAAATTTGCTAAAAAATGGAAGAATGAAAGAAAAGATAGAATTGGTCTGTTAACAATAACACATAAAATTGATAGTAAGAATCAGCGTAGGATTCAATGTAATTTAAATTATAAGAATTATGTGAAATTGTTTGAAGAACCACCTGTTGAAATTAAATTCAGAGGGCATGAATTCAATCAAGAAATAAATCATGGTCCAAGAACATTTAACAAAAACAATCAAAATGTCATCAGTAAATATATCTAATGGAATAATTGAACTAAAATTAACTTCTCCTAGAAGTAAAGTTAGGATTTGTGATGAAAATGGTAATCATGTTGCAAAACCATCCTCAGAAAAAATAGATCCAAACCATTTTATAGAATGGATGATTACAAATAATGAATTAATTGAAATCATTAATCAAAAGTTCAGCAAACAAGATATAACTGATCTTATTAATCAATTAAATGAAATTAATATTTCACTAAGAGAATCTGAATATTATAGTAGAGCCGCTCAGAAAAAAAAATTAGATGAAAAAATAAGTGATTTTTCAATTTACAAATACGAAGAAGTCTTTTATTCTTTTGAGAGAATAATTGATGACACATTAAAGGTAAGAATCACATTTAAGATGGGGGATTACACTTTAGCAGCTCATATGTTTGTTCTAATTAAGATTAATAGTCAAAATATTCAATTAAGTAATAATGAAGGAAATATTGATTTAAATGAAAGCTTGGGTTCAGGAGCCAAATGTATCTGGAATCCAAAAATAGATCTGATTATAGAAATAGCAAAAGCACTTTCACACTCTTCTGAAAATCATAAAAAAGATGTTATAGATTTATTATTAGAAATTCCATCGTAATCATGCCAAAAATAGAACTACAGAATAAGAAAGGGAAATCATCATTTTTTTGGAAATTCTCAAGAGATGGTGATTATAGTAAAACATATGTTGCATTTATAATTGATGTTCAAGATTCAAATATCCAAAAGATTGGTAAAAATATATTTTGGTTAACATCATTCAATTCTTTATGTAGGATTTTAATGTTATTACAGGATGTAGAATTGTTCAATGAAAAAATTGGACAAAAAAGTGCAGGTTTAAAAAAGAAAACTTATGTTTGGGCAATAAATAATTGTGGGTATAATCCTCCTGAAGAACATATTGAAAATAGATATAATTATAATCTTGTTTGCGGTAAAGCAGTTATGGGTAAACACAAAGGGTTTGATTTGGATTGGGGATATTATCAGGATAATTATCCCAGTAATTTAATAAAAATTGATGTCACTGATTTTGAACCTGTGAGACATATTACATCTAAATCGGGGATCCACTCAAAAAGTGATGGCCGAGATTTATTAAAATGTTATAGAACAAATATAAACTTTACTAACAAAGGATGGTTTTGGGATTTAATGCCAAGACATATTCATACAAAAAGAATTTTTGAAGCGATGAAGTTATTTTCTAAAGAAAAAGGAGAGGCTTTTGTAGAAAAAGTGCTTGCGTGGAATAAGATTTAACGATTTCTTTCTAGCCTCTTCATCATTTCTTTGAATCTTTTAATATCTTCTTCTGATTTTGGCTTTCTTTCTGGTTCAACAATATCTTTTACTGCATCTTTTTTAGCTTTGTCTCGTAAGGCTTTTTCATGTCGTGCAACTTTATCTTTTCTATAATTTGCCATTTTTTTAATCACTTCTTTTTATTATTAGTTACATCACTAAATGAGTTATTAATTAAAGACAAGACTTTGTTTAAAGAGATATCTTCTTTTTCATTTGAAATCTTGGATATTTCAGATTTTAGCCAGAAAACAGCTCTTTTAACATCTGATTTCTTAAAAATTTCATCTCCTAGTTTTAGTTTCCATCTAATCTCTGTTTCAATATAATCTTGTTCATAAGTTAAAATTTTATTTTTTAAAGGAATTGCTTTCATTTTTCAAACCTCAATTTCAACTTTAAAATTAAGAACATCCTCTTTTTTAATAGATTTACTTCCTACCCTGCAAGTAACATTTTTAAAATAATCCTGATTCTTGTTTATTTCATTACAAATTTTCTCTTTTAGTTCTTTGTTTTTATTCTTTTCATTATCAAAATCAAAAACATAAAACATATCGTTGAGTATATCTTCTTCTACATTTATTAGTCCACATTTTCCTACACTAGAATTTCCCACTCTTACTACGGCCAATTTGTAATTTTCTACGTTTTTGTTTTGAGGAATTTTTGTTTTTTCAAGGATGTTCTTAGCAGAAACATTATTTTCTTTGAATGATTTCTTACACTTGACTCTTTTTTGAGTAATAAAATTATTTAATTCTAATCCATTATCATTGTTGATCATTCCATTCTTTTTATTAAAGACAACTTCTGGAATTAATTCTTCATTGATTTTATCAATATCTAATATTTCTCTATTTATTTCTCCATTCTCAAATTGTAAAACTATTTTATCTTTATATTTCTCGTTATTTGTAAAAATTGCAAAACAACAAGGGATATGATAATCAAACCACACTTCGTTATTTTGAAAAATAACCACAGTAGAAAATTCTTTTAATAATTCATTTTTAATTTCTTTATTTCTATTTTTGATAAAAAAGGAAATGGGCAAAACAAAAGCAATTGATGAATTGTTACTAAGATGTTTTAAGGATTTAAGAATGAATATATTTTCAATTTTTTCTTTTTCTTTTTTCAGTAAATTCTTTGTAAGATAAGTGACAGGAGAAATTTTGTTATTTATGTAATTTTTAGGATAATAATAACTCTCGGGAACATTATATTTTGTAAATGGTGGATTTCCGATGATTAGGTTAAATTTTTCTTCAATTGGAAAATCAAAAAAGTCTGAAGGATTATCAGTTAAAAGAGGGTCTATTTCACACCCTGTAATATCATTAAAATTATTTTGTTTTAAAACAGTGATGAAATTTTTTGTTCCAAATGAAGGTTCTAGAATTTTAATATTGGTAGGATAAGATTTAAATTCTTGGATTAAGTTAAGAACTTTAAGAACAATTTTGGTTTTTGTAAAATATTGACCGAATTTAAACTTGTTTGGAACTTCACTTTTAGGTTCAATTACATTTGTTTCTTGTTTTATTTGTTCAGAATCTAAAGTAGGAACAACATCTGTTTGTGATTGAGCCTCTTTAAAAGTTGTTAAGTTTAATTGCATTTCTCCCTCCTCTTTTAATTACTTGAAAGATGACTCATTTATATATGTTTTGTTAAGGTATTAGCTCTTGCCAGAAAGTATATAAATGAACATTATATTAAAAGTAATATGCACACAACTTATCTTTGCTCAGTAAGAGAAGAAAGTTTAAAGAGTATTATTAAAAACAATTATTATAGTCTTGAATCCCATTGGCAAAAAAAAATTGAAAGGCTAAGGTTGGGCGATTATTTGGTTTATTATGTAACAGGAGATAAAAAAGTGGTGGCTTTAGTAGAGGTAGTCTCTCCGGTGTTTATATGTCCTGGAGAAGCTAAAGTTAAAATAAAACTAAAAGAATTTTTAGAAGAAGGTATTAATTTCAAGAATTTTGTTGAAAAATTTGACTTTATCAAAGACTCAAAAAGATGGGGGACATATCTTCAAGTTCCACTTAGGAAATTAAGTGAAAAAGATGCAAAGACAATACTAACAATATTTGATAAAAAATGACTATATTATCTAAATCAGCATATATGAAAGGACAGCAATGTCAAAGATTACTTTGGTTTGCAGATAGAAAGCAACTTCCTGAAGTTTCTCTTGCAGATCAACATAAGTTTGATCAAGGACATGATTTTGAGAAATATGTTTATCTTCTTTTTCCAAAAGCAGTTGATTTATCTGGAACAAGAGGAAAAGAGAATATTGAAAAGAC
>CAZIMI010000094.1:0-5566 GCA_964540325.1 uncultured Methanosarcinales archaeon
CTGTTATGATAGAACTACCTTGTGCTAGAGATATCAATGGTACCACCAGGGCCGTACAGGCCATGATTGAAATGAACAGAACCAGAATTGTTTTTTGCATCTTCTTCATATTATAGTCCTAATACAGATTCCCACGATTCTAAATATTGTGGAGATTCAATTTGTTTGTTATCAACAAATACGGTCGGTACAGACTGGATGTTTAATAATACTCCCAGTTGTTCTGTTTTCATTATATGCAGTTTAGCTTCCATTGATTCTATGCAGGTGTTAAATTTCTTTTCATTCAAATCAATTTGTTCAATAATCATATCAAGGATCTCCTTGCTTAGATTATGGCTATTGGTAAAAGCCAGTTGAGTATATTCTTCAAATTTTTCTTGCTTGTTTGCACAGTGTGCGTATTCATGTGATAGGTTTGAAGGGTGGGGGAACTTAGTTACTGGAAGTCCTTTCCAAATTATCTTTATTTTTTTAGGATGCTTAGCAATTAATTTTTCTAAAGTAACGAACTGGCTTTTGCATCCTTCGCATCCAAAGTCTTCAAAAACAATTATAGTCTTTGGTGCTTTTATATATCCTAGTATTGGGTCTTCTGGATATATTGGTATTTGTAACTTACCTTTCTCTTTCTGCACTTCTTCATACTCTTCTATATCAGGATATAGGGGCTCATACTGTATTACACGGGTAAATAGGGCGATCCCTGCTATCAGGATTGCTGGGATGAAAATGATTAGAATGTATTTTGTTTTTATCATAGAGATATGCTGAAGAGTCCGCTTATTTGTTTGTCAGTGAAATACAGCGTATCTCCATCATCGCCTACGAACATGCTGTCAATCACATGAAATTCTGTCACAGGTACTTGGGTTTTAATGCCAGTTTCTAGGTCAATTTTGTATATCTGATCTTGTGTATGGTCAGATAGTCCGGGTGCAAATCCAGCTCCAATTTGCATTTCAACAGGGGTGGCGCAATAGATGAACCTTTCTCCATTAAAGGTGCACTTGTCTTGCCATGTATTTAGGTTAAGTAGTTTTCTTCCAGAGCCTATGCTATTTCCTTCTGCGTTTACAATCCATAGTTCTGGTTTGAAGTTACTACGAGAGCTGTATACATTATACAGCAACCTTTTTCCTTCAGGAGACCATTTACTTTCAAATCCACGTCCTTCAATGATAGTGGAGCGGAAGTTTTCTCCATGTAGACCTACAAATAGTACTTTTTGTCTGTCAGCTCCCAGAGGGTCGCCAGTAAGGGAGGTTGCCACTATTTGTTGGTTAGGTGACCAGTCAACATTTACTTTGTGTGCATACTCTCCCATTGGTTCAATTAATTGTACACCCTTGCCTTCTGGATCTGCTGTTACTAGCCAGCGGTTTTCTGGGGAAAGTCCCATGCTTTTGCTCGCTATCTTGTCTCCTAGTTTAGAAAAGGAAAAGTCTTCCCAATGTTTAGGTAGGGTTACTTGTTTTTGAGTGTTGAAATCATAGTAGATATTAGATCCATCAGGGTATTCAATTATAGATTCTTCGTTAGTGGGGGACCATGTTACATTTTGTACGTTATAGAAAACTTCATCACTCATTTCTTTTACTGATCCGTCATTTGATAGCCTGTAGAATTTTCCATCAGTCTGATTATAGAACTTAGCTGCTCCTTTCCTATCCAGCGTTGCTCCCATAATGGGGGCGTCTACTTTTCGTGTTATTGGGTATGAAGGTAGGGCTTTGTCTAGTAGTCCTTTCTTTGAAGGAATAGAAATTGCAGAAGGAAGTTCTCCAGGAGGAGTTACTACGGTGGTTATCCCTTCTCCTGCTCCAGCTGTTGGGAATTCTGTTTCATCAGGCACTTCTTCAACTGTTTTTCTTTTGAAAGTAAACTTTTCTTCCGCCCAAAATACTTTATACAATAAATAGCCTAGCAAAATGGCGACAACAAGAAAGACTATACCAAAAATTATTCTTTTTTTATCCATATATTTATATTATTTGTCTTTAATCAATTTTTTTTGTTTTTTAGCTATTACTTTCTTTAAACCAGAGATTTTCTTTTCGACATTTTTTAGTTGGGTACTTACTCCCAAAAAATCCATACCTGTCTGGTTTACATAATGTCTTAGACCCATTCGCAGTGCTATATAGTATGCTACTGGCCCAATAAATCCTCCACTGAATATGGCTGAACAGCAACAGGTTCCCATTTCTTGTAGATTTTCTTGATCAAGTAGTCCTTTTTTTCGTTTTTTTAACTTTTCTAAATCAGCTAGTAATTTGTCTACCTCAGCTTTCTTCTTCTTTTTCTTCATTGCACCTCCGGAAATGAGACCGGCTCTTAGTTGAGCTTGATACATGTTTTCTCGCTCTAATACTTCTGTTTTCTCTCTCAGTTGTCTGTCCTCTTCCTCTCTCTGCTTATCCTTTGTGTCTGGCTCAGGTTCTCCCTCCTTATTTCCACCTTCTTTCATTCTTTTCATTGATTCATCATCTACGTCGACTCCTGGATAATTTGCATCTTCCTCTTCCTTTGGTTTTTTCTCCGTTTTTTCTTCAGCTTCCCCCTCTTCCGGCTTCTCTTCTCCCTTTGGCTCTTCTCCCTCTTCTTCGGGTTCTTTTTTTTCTTCCTCCGCTTGTTGGTCAGCCTCTCCCTCTCCCTTTGGCTCTTCTTCCTCTTCTGGCTTCTCTTTTTTCCCACCTTCTTTCATTCTTTTCACTGATTCATCATCTACATCAACTCCTGGATAATTTACAGCCTCTTCTTCTTCCGCTTCTTCTAGCTTTTGCGCTACATCCATGTCTCCTATCTCTTCTCCACCTGCATCCTTCTCTCCTGTTACAGGAGCTGGTTCCTCTTCCTTGTTTTCACTACTTACACTCTCTGTTCCTTTTCCAAAGGAGTTTATGTTTTGTAAGTTGTCTTGCTCTGGCTCTAGTATACCAGATTTTGCTATATCTTGGGTATATTTATCTATTATTGTTTCTACTGCCTCGCTTCCTTTTTCTTTGCTTACGCCAATATCAACCAATTCTTTTTCAATTTGGGGACTAAGTTTACTTATCCATCTTTTTTTTAGATCTTTGGCAGGATCAGGCATGTGTTTTACTTAGTAGTGTAGCAGTTGATTGGATTAGTTTTGCACAATCTTTGTAGTATCTATTTGTTTCCTCTTTTTTACTTTTACCCGCTTCCAATTCTATGTGTAATTGCCTGGCTCGCAGAGTGATTAGTTGTTTCAGGATTGCTTCAGCAGATTCTTTTGAGCCGGCGTTAAGGGAATTGATAAGTTGCTGCTTGAAATGATCCATTTCTTCTGTTATGTGTTTGTCTTGCAAAATGTCAGGCATGTTGTTTTTATGCCTTGCTTTTGTTTGTTGCCTATTGAAGTCTTTGGCCCATTGTTGCTGTGTACTATTCATACTAGTTTGTATCCTGTTTTTTCCCTTACCAACGTATAGCTTGCTTTACGCTTAGATTTTTTTAGTACGTCTATCAAAAGTTCATGTACAGTATTTTGAATGGCTTTTTCCACATGCCTGGCTCCGAAATCTGGGTCAAAAGATTGTTTAGCTAGTCCTACTAGGGCGCTAGGTCTGAATTTTATTCCCATAGATTGTTTTGCAAGCAGGCCTTTAGCCATTCGTTGGAGTTTGATAGAAACAATTTTTGCAATATCTTGTTCTTTTAATTGGGAAAATATGCAAGTATCGTTTAAGCGGTTGAGCATGGCAGGGGAGAATTCTTCTTTTAGTTTGTTGATTACGTTGGTATCTCTTTCATTAGCTCGTTCTTTTGAAAGCGTGGGGTTTCCAAATCCAATATTTCCTGATTTAAAGAACTCAGATCCAAGATTAGTGGTGAGTATTATTAATGCATGATGAAAGTTGGTTTTTTTACCAGAGCTGTCAGTCAATTCCCCCTCGTCTAGTATCTGCAAAAGAAGTTTTGCAACATCTGTGTGAGCTTTATCAATTTCATCAAACAGGACTACACAATATGGTCTTTTACGGATTTCATCTAAGAACCTGTTCCTTTCTTTGTGCCCTATGTATCCAGCAGGGGACCCTAAAAGCTTTGATACGCTGTGCTGTTCTGCAAATTCACTCATGTCTATTTTTACCAATGCCCTCTTGTCGTGATATAGTGCGTGTGCGAGTACTTTGGATAGTTCAGTCTTGCCAACGCCGCTAGGACCAACAAACATGAAAGAGGCTAGAGGTTTTTTACCTCTTCCTAGTCCTATGTGAGCTTGGTGGAGCCTGTTTACCAGGGTGTTTATGACTTTATCCTGGCCTATTATATTTTTCTTTAACCTGACTGGAAGTTTTTCCAATTCTTCCCATTTGTTTGCCAACAGTACTTCAGAACGGATGTTCAACTTGCTTTCTAATACCTTAGCTATATTTTTTTTAGTTATTTTTTTTCTAGCTATTGGTACTTTGGCTTGGATTTGTTTTTCTAGATTGGTTAGCTTTCTTTTTATGCCAGTTATTTTCTTTTTCCAGCCAACAGCTTGGTTCAGCTGTTCATTTCTGATCGCTTGCTTTTTGTTCTCCTCATACTCTTCTAGGTCTTTTATCAATTCTTGTCTTTTGGTCTGTAATGGAGTTGATTTTTGTCTTGTTTTTACTGCAGCACATGCTTCATCAAGCAGGTCTATGGCTTTGTCTGGTAAAAAACTATCATGTATATATCTTTCACTTAACTCAACAGCTGCCTCTATAGCTTCGTTAGTAATGGTGGTATTATGAAATCCTTCGTAGTATTTTTTAATGCCAGAAAGTATTTTTTTAGTTTCTTCTCCACTTGGTTCATTAACAGATATTTCTTGGAATCTTCGTTCCAGGGCCGGATCAGAAGAAATATGTTTCTTGTATTCATCAATAGTGGTGGCTCCAATACAGCGCAATTCTCCTCTTGCTAAAGCAGGCTTGAGAATATTGGCTGCATCCATTGCTCCATGGCTAGAACCAGCCCCTATTATATTATGTAATTCGTCGATAAAAAGTATGCAGTTAGGGGATTTAATAACTTCGTCAATTACTTGTTTGAGCCTGGCTTCAAATTCACCCCTGTATATTGTGCCAGAAAGAAGAAGAGTTATGTCTAAGGCTAGTAGCCTTTTGTTCTTTAACACTTCTGGCACCTGTCCTAGGCTGATTTTTTTAGCTAGACCTTCAACAATGGCAGTTTTACCCACTCCTGGCTCTCCTACTAATACAGGATTGTTCTTTGTGCGACGCGAAAGGATGTTTACTAATCGTTCAATCTCCCTGTCCCTCCCTATCACAGGATCAATATTTTTCTGTACTCGTTTGCTAGTAAGGTTAGTGGTGAAAAAATCTAATGCATTTGCCTGACTAGTTTTTGCCTTAGACGACAGGGGAGTAGGCATACCGGCCTGTCCAGACATTCCCTGTACTTGGTCAATGGCATTTGTCACCTCCTCAATATCAGGAAATTTGCTAGTAGTTTGAAGAATTTCTTCCAACTGGCTCATTATCATTCCCATGCTTAACTTGCTTTTCTTGAACACGGACTGGATTTGCTTGTCACCCGCATTCAC
>CAZIMI010000095.1:0-5480 GCA_964540325.1 uncultured Methanosarcinales archaeon
AGTGGTTTAGTGAATGCGGACTTCTCATATAGGTGGAAAAAAATTAAACTTAACACGCGTTATGTGCAAGTAGGGGTTAAACGCTGATATCTTGGTGGTAGGGGCTCTCTCCTGAGTCCCATAACAACGTAACTGTTATGTTGCAAGTTTACTACTAATTTATTTTTCTTCAACTTTAATCTGATTCCCATCAACCTTAAACCCAACGTCTAAGAAGTGTTCAGCTACATAGATGTTTGTTTTGGTGTGGTTACTTATTTCTCGAGTTTCAATCTCTGAATTAGGTAATAAAGACATAAATGAAATCAATTGATCCCCCAAATTACGATCAACGGCGGCTTTAGATTCAATCTCTACTCTTAATTTTTTGGCGGCTTCTTTACCGATGTCTTCTGAACGTTTGTTTCTTTCAATTAACTCATCTCCAGCGAGAATAACCGGATTATCAAAGTCAACCTTTCCGTTTTGGCTGAAAATACCCCAGAGAACAATCTCGCCACCGATACTAAATGTTTCTCCATATTCAATACGGATATTGATTGGAACTTGATAATCTTTTAATGAGGTTTCAGCAGCTGTTTTAGTTCTTTCACCAACTTCTTTTTCTTCTAATTCAGAAGAGAGATTTACTATCCCGCGAATTTGTTCCAGTTCTCCCTGAGAGTTTAATTTTATTTTTGCAGTTTTGAAAGTTAAATCTTCATAGAAAGCAGCAAATGAATCATACTCGTTTAATTTAAATCTGGGATTGATTTCTAGATGGACTTCTCCACCTCCTCTGGGATAATAACCCTTCTTAATTACTTTTAATTCAATTTTATCTACAAACCTTTGCAATTGCGGTAATAAAACATTCTGCAAGTAATAGACAGAAGCTTGCCATTTCCCGCAAGTTCCACCTTTGATCTTCAAAGTAACTTTTCCGGGTGCGAACATACAGGGAAGAATAATTGCTTGCAAAAACAAAGTAATACTTCCTGCCGTGCCAATATCTATTTCATAAATTCCTCTTTTGATTTTTCCTGGTGTGAATGTCAATTCTTTTGTTCCAATTTCTATTTGATTAGTTTCTGCGCCACAAATCTCTTTGAGGGCTTTAATCGCATGCAGATGCTGCGGTTTTAATCCACCACCATCGCCTTTACCTGCACGAATATTATCTACTGCGAATGGTTTGCCGGTTAAAGTAGAAAGTGCTAAAGCTGTTCTTACCAAAGCTCCGCCACCAGTTCCATATTTGCCATCGAGTTTAATCATAATAAGTTAGAATTCATTATTCTTTTTTAATATTTTAGTTATTTAGAACAAAAAACTTAATAAACAGGCTAGATTCTTTGATGCTTGTGGGGACATAGTATAACCTGGCTAGAAATAGTTAATAGCTATTGTCCATTATAGGAGCCTCCAGTAGTGGAGGGTTGAGTCTTACGACTATGACAAAACTTTTCCTGAAGCGAGCTTTAGATCTGGGTTCGAATCCCAGTGTCCCCACTTCTTATTTTTTTGTATCTTAATTGATGTTTTTGATTTTTAGGTTTCACTTTCTGAAAAAATAAGTCTATCTCTCCTTGTCTTGAAAGATAAAACCTCCAACGAAATCTCCCAGTAGCATTATTCAACTGTCTTTGTACTTTTGTGGGGTTGAACCCTAAAATACTAACTGCTTTATGGACAGAACTTGTTGTTTCAATACAACCAAATTTAAACTCTATTTGTGCATAATCCCCATATTTATTGTAAACGCATCCGTCTGTATCAAATAAACCTTGTACTGCTTTTAATAAGAATCTTCTCTCTTGAAATATCCATTGTGGGATTTCAACTTTGTTGTTTATTTTGTTTCCGTGGTGTAAGCCGGCTTTTATTAGATGTTTAGCAACACTGCCAGAGTAATTTTTTGCTTGTAATCCATATTTAATTTCTAAAATTTTAAAAGTTTGATTAAAATAGTTTTCAAATACTTCTTTAACATAATTGATCCAATGTTCTTCATTTTTCCCTGAAGTGATAATTGTGCTATAAGAATTGGTTCTATTTTTTATTTCGTATAAACACCCATCTCCTAACATGATGCCAACAATTTCAGCTAAT
Organism: uncultured Methanosarcinales archaeon; assembly: GCA_964540325.1. Taxonomy (GTDB): domain Archaea; phylum Nanobdellota; class Nanobdellia; order Woesearchaeales; family GW2011-AR9; genus JABJOX01. The sequence goes on from CAZIMI010000095.1 coordinate 2,092, forward strand.
TCTTCAGTATATTTCATTTATATTTACCTCCAATCTTCGTCTAATTTAGATTGGAGTTTATAAAAAGAGCAAGCCCAACGTAACTACATAATAGATTTTATCTTTTGAAAGAAAATCTTAATTTGGTAGTTTTGTTTCAACTCTTTTTCATTATTTGTGGGGGTAGAACTCATTTATATAGTTTGTCCGTACTTGACCAGTGGCTTAACAAAAACGCTGAAATCTCAAAATATTCTAAACACAAAGCTTCTCGCACTGGTCAAACGGGTTGTCCAGTGGGTAATTGTCTCAGCATCCCCACTTTCCTTTCTCCAAAACATATATAAACCCTAATTATTTGTTTATATTAAAAGATGGCAGATAAAAAGTTTATTATGGCTACAGCCACTTTGGTCGGAACGATCATTGGGGCAGGTGTATTAGGAATACCTTATGCCATTTCTAAATCCGGATTTATTCCTGGATTAATTATCTTGATTATTCTTGGTTTTGCTGTTTTAATATTAAACCTTTGTATCGGCGAAGTTGCTTTAAGGACGAAAGGTAGACACCAATTGCCAGGATATGCAGAAAAGTATCTTGGTAAATGGGGAAAAAGAATCATGTCTTTTTCAATCATTTTTGGTATTTATGGTGCGTTAACTGCTTATTTTATCGGTGGTGGAAATGTTTTAGCTGACATTTTTGGTCTGACGGAAAAGTCTTTTTCATTTTTGAGTTTGGAGATTAGTGCCGCTTTAATGTTTAGCATATGTTTCTTTGTTATCCTAGCAACTTTGATTTATCTGGGTTTAAAGTCAGTAGGAAATACGGAAATCATTTTTGGGGCGATAATGTTGGTTATAATCTTAGTAATAATTATTTGGGGTTTTTTCCACCTTGATCCTGGAAATCTTGCTGGTTATGATAAAACGCAATTGTTTTTTCCTTACGGAGTAATTCTATTTGCTTTTGTTGGTGCTGCCGCTGTTCCAGAAATGAAATCTATTTGCTCTAATAATAAAAAGCTGATTAAGAAAGCAATTATTATTGGAAGTGCTATTCCTTTAGTTATTTATGGTTTGTTTGCATTAGTTGTTATTGGGGCAACAGGAACTAGTACTGGCCAGATTGCTACGACTACTTTGGGTACTATCGTGGGAGGAAAATTAATGGAGTTATTGGGGAACTTGTTTGCAATTTTCTCGATGAGTACTTCTTTTTTAGCTTTGGGGCTAGCTTTGTTGTGGGTGTACGATCTTGATTTACATAGATCGAGAAATGTTGCTTTTATGCTTACTGTTTCTGTGCCTTTCTTAATTGGAATTGCGGGAATAACTTCTTTTATTCAGGCTTTGGCTATTACCGGCGGGATTGCTGGTGGAATTGAAGGGATTCTAATTATCTTAATGTTTTGGAAAGCTAAAAAAATGGGAGACCGAAAGCCAGAGTATTCCATCCATATTCCCAAAGTTTTAGGGATACTATTAATGGTTATGTTTGCTTTGGGAATTCTTTATCAATTCTTTTAGAACCTGTATGTTTGATTGAGTTACTACTTTTAGTTAGCAATTGTTACGAAAAGTTTATATATGGGGTGTTACTCTAGAGTAGAAAATTACAATAAAAAGACATTTTTACGGGGGTAAATTAAAATGAATAAAGTTAAAAAAGCACTTACCGGTGCTGCTGTTTTGGGAAGTTTAGTTCTAGGAGGGGCTGCTTTGGCAGACGATAAACCAAAAGTTAATGCTTATAATTGTGTTCCAGGTACAGAAATTACTATTCCTGGACAAAATAGTGATGATGAAAAGGTAGACGTTTTAGTTAGATGTCCGGAACCTGTAATCACGAAAAGAGAACGTTGCGTAGATCAGTTTGAAGGAAACGGAGACTGTAAAGTTCCTGCAGATGCTCTTGCTACTGGTATTCCTCTTGACGCTTATGTGGCTGGTTTTTGCCCAACAGAACAATTATGTTTTAATGCTTCTTTGGCTAAAGCATCAGAAGTTCCTGAGAATAATGATGGATTAGCTGGAACTGTTGGAGAATTGTCAGACAGAGTTGACGTTTTAAGACAAAATGTTGATGGTCATTGTGATCGAATTGGTGGACACGATGAATCTTTAAAGAATGTAGGGGAACATGTTCAGAAATTATATGATCGTGCTAGTCAAATTGAAAATTATGCAAAAAGCGTAGAAGCTAATTTTAACAAATTATTTGATGATGAAGGGCAGTTTGCTTTAGGAAAAATGAAGCAGCAGTGTAAGCCTGAATATACTGACCTAAAAAACAAACACGAAACTTTGAAAACTGCACAGAGTAAAGTGTTAGAAGCAAAAACAGATTTAGCGGATTATTTGGCTGGCGTTGACGAAACTAAAGCTGAAGCTTTGGCAGAAATGTCTCCTGGAGCATTAGCAAATATGGCTCAGGAAGAGTTAGCTGAAAGATTAGGTGAGGAAGGAAGTCTAGATTTATCTGATTACACTACTAAATCAAAGGCTTTAAGTGTAGCAGCTGAACAATTAAAATTCGCAACTGACGATTTTTTAGCTTATACTGCTCAATTAGGAGAACATCCTTGCGGTTATAAAGAAATGAGAGATATGATTGTAGATATTTCTGCTTTCGCAATCTATAACGGTAGATTTGGTGGAGATGCTAGAATTGATGTAGCTGCTCCTGTTGGTGGTCCTGATGGAAGAGTGCATTTAGGAGTTTCTGGAGGTACAAGTGCAGGATTATTCCCAGTTTCAGAAAGTGAACCTTACACTGGAGATTTCCAAAGCGGTACTATAACTAATGAAACTAATGAATTTGCCGATGTGGCAGCTTACTTAAAATATGAAGCATTTAGATGGTTGGATCTTAATGCTCGTGTTGGTGCGGGTTTTGGTAAGGAAACAAATACTAATGCTTATGAAATTGGCAACCAGTCTGGAAGTGTTAGCACTGAAGATTCAAAAGTTGGTTTCAAAGCTTCAGGCGGCGTAGATGTGGGTAGTGATTTACTTCGTTTGAGTGTTGAAGGTGGATACGACGGTGTTGTTGAGAAACCTTTCGCTGCAGCAGGAGTTAAGTTGAATCTTTACGAAGGCTTCAAAAAACTGTTTGGTAAAAATAAAGAATAAGTGGGGCTTAAAAATGAAAACTAAAAGTCTTTTTGGAATTTTTTCAATTTTATTATTGTTATTTTCAGTTGCTCCTTTAGCAATTGCAGATGATGTAGATGTTAATCTGTTCTGGATGGTTAACGGAGCAATATCTAATAATGAAGAACTAACTGTTGACGCAGGCGAAACCGTGAAATATCTGGTTGTTATTGATGCTGAAGCAAAATACGATTTGAACGTTCTTTTATTAGATAAAAATAAGAACATGATTAGTGATAATCTTTTTAATCT
>CAZIMI010000096.1:0-5439 GCA_964540325.1 uncultured Methanosarcinales archaeon
GCAATCCTGAAGCTGAACATCGGCAACAAACTTACGGTTTAAATGAATTAAAAGCAGAAAAAGGTACTAGCCCCATAAAGATTTTCTTGGAACAATTCTCCAGTCCTTTAATATGGATCTTACTCTTTGCTTTAGTGGTCTCAATATTCTTAAACGAAATTACTGATGCAATTGTAATTGCAGTAATTGTTGTTCTTAACGCTGTTCTTGGTTTTGTGCAAGAGTACAGAGCAGAAAAGGCAATTGAAGCTCTGAAAAGAATGGCTTCACCAAAAGCTAAAGTAATCCGCAATGGAGAAGTAATTAAAATTGAAAGTAAGTTTCTTGTTCCAGGAGATATTATTGTTCTTGAAACAGGAGATAAAGTTCCTGCTGATGCCCGAATGTTAGAGATTCATGACTTGAAAACGCAGGAAGCAACCTTAACCGGGGAATCTCAACCAGTAACAAAAACTTTAGACAAATCAGCAGAGAAAACTGCTCTTGCCGACAGAAAAAATATGCTTTATTCTTCAACAATCATTACTAATGGTAGAGGTAAAGCAATTGTTACCAATACTGGAATGAACACCGAAGTAGGGAAGATTGCTACTTTAATCAAAGAAGCACATGAAAAACAAACTCCGCTCCAAAAGAAATTAAGACAATTAGGAAAATATCTTACCATTGCCGTTATCGCAGTAGCAGTAATTATTTTTCTTGCTGGAATATTCTCTGGCCATGCGATAGAAACAATGTTCTTAACCGCGATTGCTTTAGCAGTAGCTGCTATTCCGGAAGGCCTGCCAGCAGTAATTACTATCTCTTTAGCCTTAGGCGTACAAAAGATGATTAAGAAGAACGCTTTAGTAAGAAAACTACCTTCAGTAGAAACTTTAGGCAGCGTCAATGTTATTTGTACAGATAAAACTGGAACTTTAACCCATAATGAAATGACGGTTACTAAAATTTATGCTAATGATCTTGAGTATGAGGTTACAGGTTCTGGTTATGAACCCAGAGGAGCATTTGCGGTTAACAAAAAATTAGCTAACCCTGAACCACTTTACCAACTATTAAAAGTCGGAACTTTATGTAATGATGCTCAATTTACGGGTCCAAAAAATAACAGGGAAGTTATTGGCGATCCCACAGAAGCAGCAGTGATCGTTTCTGCAGAAAAAGCTGGTTTTACCCAAAAAGAATTAAACAAAAAAGAACCGAGAAAAGATGAAGTTCCTTTCAGTTCTGAAAGGAAAATGATGACTACGATTCATGGTGAAGTTTCCTACACTAAAGGCGCCCCTGACGTTCTGATAGAAAAATGTGATCGAATTTTGATTAATGGCAAAGTACAAAGATTAAACCGTTCTAAGATAAAAGAAATTCTTCAACAAAATGAAAATTTTGCCAAGCAAGCTTTAAGAGTTTTAGGATTTGCTTATAATGAAAAATTCAAGAAAAAAGAAGATTCTGAAAAAGATATGATTTTTGTGGGCTTACAAGCGATGATTGATCCGCCTAGAGAAGAAGTTAAAGGCTCTATTAAAGAATGTCAAGACGCAGGAATTCGCGTGATAATGATCACTGGCGACCAAATAGCTACAGCAGAAGCTATCGCCAAAGAATTAGGAATTACAGGTAAAGCTGTTAAAGGAGAAGAATTAAGTAAAATTAATCTCATTAAAGAAATAGATGAGATTGGAATATTTGCGAGAGTTAATCCAAAACATAAATTAGATATTGTTAAAGCTTTGAAAGAAAAAGGTTACGTTGTTGCGATGACTGGAGACGGCGTTAATGATGCTCCTGCATTGAAGAAAGCTGACATTGGAATCAGTATGGGTCTTAGTGGAACAGATGTAGCTAAAGAAGCGTCTGACATGATTCTTACTGATGATAACTTTACTTCTATTGTTAGTGCTGTTGAAGAAGGCAGAGGGATATTTGACAATATCAGAAAGTTCGTTAATTATTTGTTATCAAGTAATTTGGGAGAGATAACAGCAATCTTTTTTGCTTTTGTTTTATCGCCATTCTTATTTCCTAATGCTGCTTTAGTTTTACCTTTAACCGCAATCCAGATCTTATGGGTTAACTTAGTTACCGATGGATTACCTGCCGTTGCTTTAAGTTTAGACCCGCATTCTAAAGGGATCATGCAACGTAAACCTCGACCAGCACATGAAAGTATCCTTTCCAAAAGTTCATGGATGGACATTATTGTTTTCGGTATCTTGATAGGTGTTGCTACTTTGATCCTCTTCTTTATGTATCAAGGTTCAGGAGCGGCTAAAGCACAAACGATTGCTTTTACTGCTTTAGTAGCTTTTGAGATTGTGAGAATCAGAATGATTAGAAGCGATTACAAATTAGGAATATTTAGCAATAAATGGTTGTTAGCCGCTATTGGTGGTTCTTTATTATTACAATTAATTGTAATTTATACTCCTCTGGCGAAAGTGTTTGGTGTGGTTCCTTTAGAACTTCTTGATTGGGGAGTGATTGTATTGTTTGGGGTTGGTTTATTGCTTATCCATTGGGTTTATGTGCTGATTAAAAGAAGGATAAGTAAGTAGTTCAATCAAAATACTCAACATCATTACTAGAAATAGTTATCTCTTTTCTTTCTTTTTTATGGAAACTTGGTCTTGAGAAACTAGGTTTAGGTTTATCAATAATAACTTCTTGCGGTTGATCTTTCATCGTCATCGCTTTGATTTCGTTTGCTTTAATCATGTTAATATTACCGCAGTTAATACAGTTGAAATATGTGCCGAATTTTCCCACTCTTGGTTCCAGCCAGGAACCGCAGGTACATTTGATTTCTTGTAAAACAGATTTAGTATGAAACCTACAGACATCTACCCCAGCTTCGTTTTTCTGGGTTGCTATCTTATCGCAAAACGGACAGTTGATTTGTTTAGAGCTGCCGTAAACTTTCTTAGCCTTGAATTTCATTAAGAGAATAAAAAAGTAAATGGTTTATAAGTTTAACTAGAAATGATTTAATTAAGTGAGTAGGGCACGGCGCCTTAGATTTTTTCCTGAACGGCGGAAAAAATGCGCCTCCATTGGCGCTACTCACTTACTATTAATAATACAACCAAAAAACAATTAAAGCTTAACCATATTTTAAGAGATATGTACACGTATATTAACACAAACGAACAATTAATCGAAATCTGTAAAGAGTTAGAAACAGAAACGGAATTGGGAATAGATTTGGAATGCGAAAATAACATGCACCATTATGGGTCTTATATTTCTTTGATTCAAATATCTAACAAAACAAAAAATTATGTTGTTGATATTTTAAAGTTAACTGAGTTCACACCATTAGTTAAAATTCTAGAAGATAAAAACATTCAGAAAATATTCCATGGTTCTGATTTTGACATGAGGATGTTAAATAGCCAATTAAATTGTAAGCCAAAAAATATCTTTGACACTCAGGTTGCAGCTTTATTGTTAGGAAAGAAAGATATCGGTCTCGGTGCTTTAATTAAAGAATACTTCAATGTTGAGAAAGTTAAGAAGTTTCAGAAAGCAGACTGGACTAGAAGACCATTAACAGCAGAGATGTTAGATTACGCTTCTGGGGATACAATTTATTTGGTTAGGTTACGGGATGTTTTAGTGAAAGAGCTAAAAGAGAAATCTCGGTTGGAATGGGCAGAGGAAGATTTCTCATTGTTAGAAAAGAAAGAATGGATTTATGAAGAAGGAACTTTCAACACAGTCAAAGGATATTCCCATTTAGAACCGAAAGAAAAAGCCATATTCAAAAGATTATATGGTTTACGTAATCAATTAGCTAAGAAAGTAGACCGACCAGTACATTTTGTGATTAATAATAAACGATTAATGGAATATACTGTTGATCCACCGAAAGATTGGTCGCGAATTAGAGGAGTACATCCAACCATAAGAAGAAATGCTAAATTGTTTTCTTTAGAAGTTCAGAAGGGAAGTAAAGAGAGGATTGAAATAGAGAAAAGAAAAATAAAAAAACTTTCAATGAAGAAAAAAACACAACTTGAACTATTAGAAATATTCCAAGTAAAATTGGCAGAAGAATTGGAAATCATGAAATATTTGATTATGAACAAAGAACAGATGATTGCGATTGTTGTTTCTGAGAGTTTAGATTGTCTGAAGAACTGGCAGAAGAAGTTAGTTGAAGAAGAATGGCAGAGAATCTCAACACAGATTCAATAGATGTTCTCTGAAGAAATTCATTTCTTTTGGAAATTTATTAATTCTTTCCAAAGTATGTTTATTGCTTTTCTTAAGTTGTTGAACTTCTTTCTGAGTTAAGCCAGAAGAAGTTTGATAAGAAATCTTTGCTTCTAAAACGGTTCTCTTTGTTTCTTTGATATTAGTTACATTAAATTTCTCTGGATGATTATAAATTGGCGTATCTTTTTGCAAGCCAAAGGTTGAAGTAGAAATCAAATCAATATTTTCTTGGTTTTCTTGTAGGAAATTTATTGTGTCTAAGAACTCTTCTTTTGTTTCAGTAGGAAAACCAAACATAACGTAGAGGACGTTCTTGATCCCTGCTTTCTTAGAATTAGAGAGTACAATTTCAACATCTTTCTTATTAGTACCTTTCTGCATCAGTTTTAAGATTCGATCATTTCCAGATTCTACGCCCCAAATAACAATCTTTAATCCAGACTCTGCTAAAGTCTTTAAAGTTGTTTCATCCAAATCTTTTGTTGGTCTTAGTTGACACATCCATGAAACGTTTAATGGTGTTAACATTTCTGCTAATTGTAACAACCTTTTTTTAGAAATCATGTCATCAATAAAAAAGAATAGTTTCTGTTTTGAGTTGATAATGGTTTGTTTAATCTCTTCTAACGGAAATTCATGATATTGTTTGTTTTGATGGTGGGTACAAAATGTACATTGTTTATAGAAACAAGTGCTGGTTGTTTTAATTGGAATTACTGGTTGGGCAACGAAATAATTCTTTAATGGAAAGAGATTAAAATCTAATTTTAAATTACAATTTAATTCTTCATGTGGAACTTTCTTTTTTGTTAAGTATTCCAACAACTCAACTTCATTATTAAAAGATTCATCAGCGGCTTGTTGAAGTTTTTCATTTACTGCCGGACCACCGAGCAGAGTTTTAATTCCGTGTTTCTTTAATTCCTTAAGTAAAGCTAATGTATAAAATGCTTGACTGGAATAAACTACACTAAAAGCAACCGCATCTGCTTTCTGATCTTTGACTTGTTTAAGAATTTGTGCTGTTAATTCATCTAGTAATTCCGGACTTTGATCTTTAACAACTGCCATATTATTCTCAGAATATGTTTTCTTGGTAAGTTGATGATATTCTTTAGAAATCATTTCATATTCATCTCTGGAATAATTTTTAATAAAGTTTTGAAAGTACTTTTGATATTTAGAAAACTTTAATTGGTGGAATTCTAAGTTTAAATC
>CAZIMI010000097.1:0-5431 GCA_964540325.1 uncultured Methanosarcinales archaeon
CGATTTAACTCCAGAAAAAATGAAACTTGATTTAAAATATATTAATAAATGGTTGGGATTAAATTTATCTGAAGAAGAAGCTAAGAATTTATTGGAAAAAATGGGTTATGATTATGAAAATGGAATTGTAATGATTCCCGCTTATCGTTCAGATATCTTACATCAAGTAGACCTTGCTGAAGATATCGCTATTGCTTACGGCTATGAAAACTTTTCAGAAGAAATCCCTAATGTGGCTACTATTGGTGAGGAAGATGCATTAGAGAAATTTGCTCGTAAAATTAGAGAGATCCTAGTAGGTTTAAAATTGTTAGAAGTAAAAAATTATCACTTAACTACAAAAGAAAATCTGAATGAGAAAATGAATTTGTCTTTGGAAGTTATTCCGTTAAAAAACGCTTTAGGTGAACATAACCATCTTAGAAATTCCATCATCCCTAGCTTATTACTAAATCTAAAAGATAACCAACACCATGAATATCCGCAAAACATTTTTGAGATTGGCAGAACATTTGTTTCTGGGAAGAGTGAAACTGGTGTTATAGAATCTGAAAAAATTGCGATTGCATTATGTCATGAAAAAACTGATTTTACTGAGATTAAACAAACCCTGGTAGCTTTAATGGATTCTTTAGGATTGGAATGTACTATTAAAGAAACTAAACATAGCAGTTACATTCCTGGTAGAGTTGGTGAGATAATCGTTAAAGATATTTCTTTAGGCTTTATTGGCGAACTATCTCCAGAAGTGTTAAACAATTGGGATTTAGTTGTTCCGGTTGTTGGGATGGAGTTAGAATTGGAGAAAGTTTTTGAATTGATTGATAAATAAATAAAAAAGTAAAAAAGAAATTATTCTTTTGTTTCAGGTTTTCCAGCAGAAAGTTCTTCTACTTCTTGTTTTTCCTCAGCTACTGCTTCCTCTTTAGCTTCTGGTTTTTCTTCTTCTTTAAGCTTTTCTTTCTTTTCAACAGCTTTTTCTTTAACTTCTGGTTTTTCTTCAACCACTTCTTCCTTTTTAGCGTCTTTTTTATCTTCTTTCTTAGCTGCAATTTTCTTTTCTTTTTTAGGCTTTTCTTCAACCAGTTTTTCTTTCTTCTTACGAACTTTTCTCGGTCTCTCAGCTGGTTTTTTAGATTTCTTATCCCAAACTTCTAAGCCCATTTTCTCAAAAGCTTTCTTAACATCTTCATGAGAAGCTTTATCTTTAATCTCTAAAACATCAGCTAAAGGTTCAAGATGTTTGATGTTAACTTTTTTTCTTCTTACATTACCATCAACCGTTACAAATTTATCGTCAACTGCTTCAACAACAACACATTTTCTGCCTGCGTCCCTTCCAGCAATTTTAACACAAACCCGTCCAATTTCGTAGATACTCATTTTTTCTCCTCCACTGCTTGACGAGCTTTCTGTTGCAATAATTTCCTTGTACACGGAGAACAAAGTACTCCCCCATAAGGTCGTTCTGGTCGTTTAGCAGTTTTCGGTAGAGTTGCCATTTTGTAAGGTCTTTCTCTTGGTACTCCTTGCAGTTGTTTCTTACAACTTCCACAAACAGCTTTGCTTGGTTTTCTTTTTCTGTAATGTAAAGTGGTCTTACCACCCGGTGTTTTTACAAACACTTTCCTTAATGTTCTTGATTTATGCATTCCTCTTGGCATGTTCAATTACCTCGTTATATTTTAAGAAGCTTTTAGAATCAATTCTGATCCGAGTCGCCTCCAAATCAGTCCGCTTGGGACTATTTTGTTAGGATTGAGGGTGGTTTATAAAGGTTTCTAGGAAATTATTGATCTTTTAATAACTTCAACAGTTTCTTCGAGCTTCTTTGATTTTAAAACATCTTCCTCTTTAATTCTTTCCAAAAGTTTACTTTTATATTTATTGTAATGATTCCAAAATAAAGATTTTACTCTTTTATCTTGCCAAGAAGAATAATATGCAAAATCGTAACCATGACTTTCAATATGAACATAATAGTACCTAAATGCTGGAAAGGGACTTCTCACGTAAGGAAGACCTAACCAAGACAAACAAAAGGGATGTTTCACCCCAAACTTGATTTTAACATTCTCATTTTTTGAATAAAAATCTACGCTTTTCCAGCCTTGAGATTCATGCAAATATGAATATTCATGTTCACGTCCGTTTGTAGGTATAATCCCCTTTGGCAGAGCATGGTGACACAAATCAAAGTATACAATTTGGATATTCCAATCATTAACATTATCAACAACATTTAAAGTTTCTTCTAAAGTTAAGTGATTTTTCATTCTTCCTCCTTTGAAAGATATTTGTTCATATAACCAATGATCCAATCTGATTTCAATAATTCCTCCAGTTTCTTATTTGGCAAAGGCTTAAACTTAAATCCGGTGGGGAACAAGCTTGCATGCATTCTGTTAACAATTTTTATCTGGTTATGACGAAATCCATGATAAAACCCCCTAACAAATCCTTTAAACTCTTCCCAATCAAAATTTAAACGTATAGTGTCTCGGTCTTCTGCAGTAAAAGCATACTTTGTTTCTTTATGGTACTGGTAATTAGAAAAATTATACTGAGCAACATACACTTTTTGTGTTTCAATCTCTTCCATTCTAATCTCCAAAACACCTTCCAGAAACCACCTCCTCTAGATGGGTTTAAGTTATATTTAACTGTTATTTACCCCTTTTGGCAGTAGTAAGAGAAATATTTATAAAAAAACAAAATAATTAACAAAAAAAGATGAATACAAAAATACTTTCCGAACTAGGACTTTCAGAAAGGGAAATATCTGTTTACGTTGCATTACATAAGCTAGGCTCAACAACAACAGGACCGTTAGTTAAAGAATCTGGAGTCCAAAATGCTAAAATATATGAAACTTTAAACAAACTAATCAAGAAAGGTCTTGCCACTTACATCCTAAAAGAAAAAATAAAATATTTTCAAGCTACTGATCCCAATAGTTTACTTAATTTCTTTGAAGAAAAGAAAGAGAATACAAAAAAGATTATTGAACAACTCAAAACTCTTAGAGAAAAGAAAGAACCAGAATATGAAGCAAAAATTTATGAAGGAATCAAAGCAATTAAATCTGTTTTCTATGAAATGTATGATTGTATTGGAAAAAATTCGGAATATTGTGTTTTTCCAATCGGAGAATCATTAAGCAGACCCGAATTAATTAATTTCTTCAACCAAATATTTCATAAAAGAACAAAGATGAAAATTAGAATTAAAGCTTTACCTAATAAGAAAGTTAAAAAAATAATTTCTAAATTTTATTCGCACCACAAACTTCTTTCAGTAAGATACACTTCTCAAGAATTCCCTACAGGAATATTCATCTTCAGAGATCATGTTCTTAATGTTACTTGGAGTGAAAAGCCAGTTGCAACTTTAATTAGGTCTAGAAGTAACTATCAAGTGTGGCAAAAGTTCTTTGATAAAGAATGGAATAAAACAAAAAACTAACTATCACAACCGCCAGCACCAGTATCTTCCACAACCACTCCAGTTGGAGCAGTACAACCAGTTGCTTCTCCAAAGGCTGCAAAAGTTCTTTCTCCAGCAAACTTTTCTCCAGCAATAGTTATTGTAGGATAACCTGAAACTTTTGCTGCACTGCAAAGTTCTTCATTTTCTGTACATTCGATGTATATTGGAGTTACAGCGTCAAATCCGCCAAACATGGTTACTAATTTCTTTGTCCAACCACACCAGTTTGCACCATAAATTTTAAGATCCGCTTTTTTAAGACAGGAAACAAATTCTGAAACCTCTTCAGCATTAACTGGTTCTGTTGGTTCTACTATATCTTGTTTAGCCAAACCAAATTCACTTATTTTAATCGCTTGCGGGAAAAATATTTTTCCATCTTTGGTAACATAACTATCAACTTCCTGCCCGGAAACGCTTAGTTTTAAGTTATATAAACCATTCTCTTCCGCAACAGAAACTACTTTTGCTACTGATTGTCCTTGAAGAAGTTCTTTATTAACAAAATCTAAAGTGTTAATTCCTGCTTCTTCTTTTGACAATTTGCTACCGTTTAAGTCAGAGTAATTAAAAAATATTAATACAACCAACAAAACAATTGTAGAAACTTTCCAAAAATTAACTTTTGATTTCTTCTTAGGTTTTTTATGGGTTTTATGTTTATGATTATGTGCATCACTTCTTTCTTCTTTTTCGAAATGTTCCATTTTCTTACCTCCTTTTTCTGAATTAATAATTAAAACAGAAATCAATAAATCTTCAATAATTTCCTTAAAGCCATACTAAAAACCAACGAAAATATGATGTAAAGACCTAACCAACCAGGTTGCCAGCCAAAAATCTCAAACGTGCCTAAAGGTTTAAGTTTATTATAATTAATAGTTATCTGCTTAACATCAGAATGTTCGTAAACAGTAAACTGATCTTCATAATTTAATTCTTTAGTTATTAAAACTTTCTTAGTCTGTTCTTGATCACCAACTTTAACTGTTAAAAGATGGTTGCCGACAGAACTTTTCATTTTCCAAGTAGCTTCAGAGTCTTCAATTTCCTGTTTAGCTGAATCAATCAATTCTGTTCCCTCACTTGGAATTAATTCTGCTTTACCTTTAATACCTTCTAAAAATTCTGCAGTAATGCTATAAGTTTCTCCCGGATAAATTGGTTCATAACTAAGATGAGCAGCCATCCAGCCAAAAATTAGTAAAATTGGAATCATCGTAATCAACGTTGGTTTGAAAGAGTTCTTCATATATTCCATATTAGCTTTCATCGCTTCCTTTTGCACTTTCATCATTTCTCCCGGATTATCTTTCAGTTCTTTCATTCTTTTCTGATATTCTTTCTGCTGCTCTTTCATCTTTTTCATCTTATTCTGATCAGTAACAAACTTGTAAACTAAAGTAATGATCAAAGAGATAGCAACTGCCAGAATCAAGATTGCCCAAAAAGGCCCTAAATTAAGTACCGGCATTAACACCGGATCTAAAAAATCATACCATGCCATTTTACTCTTTTATTTAAGATATGCTATATAAAGGTTATGGATTTGTTATGTTTTTAATTAGAATCACTAACCTTCAAATACAAATCTTCTACTTCCTGACAAGAATAAACACCGATTGGAAGTTTTCTGCGTAACTCTTTATCACCATATTGTAAACATTGTTCATAAGAAGATTTAAGATTATCTTGAATAGTTGGCAGTTCCCTCTCTGGATGGGAATATAATACTTTTGGAAGCAACGCTACCACCACAAGCACACCGGTCACTGGTGGCACCACTTTAGTAAACCAACTGCTTTTAACTGCTCTACTTTCTAAGTTTCCTTCAGGCATAATAAAAAGAACAATAATTGAAAACTATTTAAAACTTACTCCTTAACTTTCAAATACAAATCCTCAACCTCTTGACAGGAAGCATAAACAGATGAAGCAAATG
>CAZIMI010000098.1:0-4646 GCA_964540325.1 uncultured Methanosarcinales archaeon
GAACGAATACTTTCAATTAATTTTGATCTGATTGGAGGATTTCTTTTGATTAAAGGCACCCACATTGTTTTTGCTTTAATTTCTCTTAGAATTTCCCCTTGTTTACCAATAACTACGCCTGGTTTGTCAGCATGAATTATCACTTGACTTCTCGGCGCATCAAAAATAAATTCTTGTGCACCCGCTTCTTTTGGAATAAGTTTTTTAATAGCTTTCTCAGCTTTCTCTAATTCCATACACATTGATGGATCCGGTCTTAATTCAATTCTTTTCTTGAATTGTTTAACAGCTTCTCGAATAGTTCCTTTATTATCTAAGAAATAATCTTTGTCTTTAGTATAAAGTACAATGTTAGCTGCTTCGTAAGCAGCGTCAGAGATTTTGTTCGCTGGTAAAACTTTAATAATTTCTTTAAGTATGTCTGCCATTTTGTTATATCCTCATTTATTTTTAAAATGGCTGATACTTAAAAATTGAAAATTTTTCATTGTGTCTGCCATGTTTTATGTTACCTCAAGTTTAATTTAAAAATAAAAGTTAAAAGTTAAAGAATAATTTACAAATCATAAGTTAATTCTTTATGCATCACCCGCTTGATTTCTTTGTTCTTAACAACCACAACATCAATTCCGTTACCTGAACAGGAATCACGTTTTAAAGCAGTATTGATTGCTTTAACCGCAACCTTAACTGCTTCATCTGTAGTCATATCTTCTTTATATTGGGTTTCTAAGACCCCTAAAGCGAATACACTCCCTGATCCAGATGAAACAAAGTCTCTGATAGGAGTTACGCTTCCGTCTGGAAACAAATCATATAAGTGTGTTCCTTCTTTATCTTTACCACCTAACAAAAAGTGAGCAATTCCTGGAATCATGCTAGGTCTTCTGATGTTTGAATACAATAAACCGCCTAATAGATTTGCTGCTTCTTTAGCAGTTGGTCTTTTATTAGTTTTAACTTCTTTCAGTTTAAGTTCTGCTCTAACAAGTTTAATTAATAGCTGAGCGTCAGACACTCCACCTGCGATAGTCACCGCAAAATCGTCATTTATTACATGAACTTTTTCAGCTCTTTTGTCAACAATCATTGTTCCGGCAGTAGCTCTTTTATCTGCTGCTAAAACAATTCCATCTTCGCAGGCAATGCCTACTGTAGTAGTACCAGTTTTTAATTGTTCATCCATATTAGACACCTTCATTAGAATGCTTTATCACATCTATCATTTATTTAACTTGAAAATAGTTGGATAATATATAAAGTTTGCGGAAAAAATTATCTTAGGTGGTCTTGCAAGTTAATATTTTGATAACTGGTTTTTCCATCATTTACTGTTAAAATTCCTGTTTGTCCAACATCTAAATGTCCTGAATTCCAAAATAACTCTGAAACTAAACCGTTTTCTTTAACTGGATTTCCACTTAAATCATGTGCTCTGTGTCCACTTTCATGAAAATGACCACTAACAGCTTTAGTAATTCCTAATTCTTCATAAAGTGCTTTTAAATCTTCATTTCCTCTGTTTTCTTTTTTCAAAGTTAACCCATTTTGTTCTGCAATTTCTTTAATTATTTCGTAAGGAACATCTCCTACTTGTTGTTTGATCATATTCTCAACTGCAATTCCCGGCATTACACTTCCATCAGATTTCTCAGCAAAATATGCCATATCAATACAAGTATTAACATTATCGAACTTTCTTGGGACGTGACAAACTACAATACTTCTATCTGGATCATTTACTAACTTTCGTAAATCATTCATGTTAGCATATTGCATTGCTCCTTGTGCTATTCCTTGTTGAAGTGCTCCTACATATTGACTTAACTCTTCAAATTGCATTAATCTTTTTTCAGTTTGAATATATCTTCCGCTTGGAAGTTGTTCGGCATTGCCGATTTGGAATTCTCCACCGCAATAAAAATCTGTTCCCGGTAAAAATATTAAACAGTGTCCTTTCTCTTCTGCCTTTTGATTCTTTGTTGCGTCAATTAAGTTAGAAAATTTTCCTGCAAAATAATCCATTACTGGTCCAAAAGCAAGTAAAGTTTCGTGACTTCCCGGTTGAACATAAGTTTCTAAGTTACTTTTACCAACAGCGTCAAGAACCATCGCAATATAATTTTGACTGTCTTGAAGAGTTTTTTGTTGATTTCCAATATCTCCATTTAAGATTAACTTTTCAGCTCCAGCTTCTTTAAGAACA
The DNA here is from genome assembly GCA_964540325.1 of uncultured Methanosarcinales archaeon. Taxonomy (GTDB): domain Archaea; phylum Nanobdellota; class Nanobdellia; order Woesearchaeales; family GW2011-AR9; genus JABJOX01. The sequence continues at coordinate 2,207 of CAZIMI010000098.1, forward strand.
TCTATTGCAACTGGAACTATTCTTGGATCGTGATGTATATCGGAAATTACTCCGTAATTGACTTTTGTCATTTTATATTTACCTTACCTATTAATAATCTGACCTCTTGCTTTATCTCCTTTAAACTCAAGGATTCCAGCCGCAGGTTTTAAATTTCTTCCAACATGATCATAAACCGCTCCAGGATTAAAATCAAGCCTGTCAGATAATTCTCCTGGTTTTAATGGTTGTTCGTCAGGAGTTATAATCCCATAAGCTTCATGAATATGGCCACTAACAGCAAAATTTGAGCCAATTGCTCTTCTTACTCTTGCTAAATCCTCTCCGCCAACATTATGTCCGCCTCTGTCAACAACATCTAATCCTCTTGCTGTAGAATATCTTTTAGGAATATGTGTTGCAACAAGTAAAGGTTTTTCACTTTGATATTGTTTTGCTAATTCTCTTAATCTTTCAAAATCAGAAGTGCTTCTTAAATATCCATTGGGAACACAAAATCTTTCATTAGCATTTCCACCTAAAGCTACAATTGTTAAATCGTCTAGATCAACAACAGGGGTTTGTTCTAAATCAACTACATTTGGATATTTTGAAATCAAATAATTCATTGCTTTTTCCCATAATTTTCTTTTTTCATGGTTACCATTTGTTGCTAGAACTAATTTTCCAGTATCAGCAATTGGTTCAGTTACAGAAATAATTTCTTTAACGTCATCCTTTGCACCTTCGTAATCTCCAAAAGAATGTGATAAATCCCCTAATAATAAGTATGTCTCCACATTTTCTTGATTTAATTGTTCAGCGAAATATTGAGAATTTTTTTGGTGAGCATGAAGATCTGCCATAATTCCTAATTTTATTTGATCGTCTCCTTTAGTTGCTTGACTTAATACACCATCTTGGATTTGGTATGTAACTCCTTCTAGATTGATTGTTCTATTTAATACTCTTTTTGGAGAAACAGATTCTGCCTGTTTTTTACTACAGCTAGTTAAACCAAAGATACTAGCGCCTAAATATCCTTTTGTAAGTAATTCCAAAAATGTTCTTCTTTCCATTTTTATTATTACCTCATCGATTTTATTCCTTTAACACATAACAAGTTGTGTAGGTATCGCCACTCTCATATTTGTCTATGCTACAAGCAACTTGTCTGTTTTCTTTATCTTTACAATAAATTGCTGGTTCATTAAATCTACCTGCCAGTTCAAGCCTAGTTTCAGATTCACAGACTTCTGGTTTTGCCACCGGTTCTATTGGATGTTCTTTCTTAACTGGTTCTTTTTCACCGCCACAACCACTCAGTCCAGGTAAAGCCATTCCTAATCCAACTAATCCTACTTTTCCAAGCAATCCTAAAAATCTTCTTCTAGCAATCTCCTTTTCAGTTTTTGTTTCTAATATTTTCATTTTTTATTTTACCTCACATTAAAAACAATTAACTCCTCTACTAACCAATTCTTGTTCAGTAGCTTCAAATCTTGCTTGTCTTAAAGGGTCTCTTTTAAATAATTCCCTATCAAAAGAATTCTTAACTGCAAAATGTTCTCTAGCTTGAACTAAATAAGGGGTTTCTAACCCTTTATATGCTACAGTAAACTCTTTTACAAAATATGTTTTAAAGTCTGAATCCATTGTTTTTAACCTATAATTAACTTAATATTACTCTAAAAACAAGTTTTATTTATAAATGTTTCTATTAATTCATCACTTAAAAGTAACTAATTATCAGAACAATAAACCAACCTAGAATTTCCTGCTTCTTGATGACATTGATAAAGTTTCTTTAAGAAATCCCCAACTGCTTCCACAATCTTTTCATCAGGTTTAATCTCTACTAATTCTAGTTCTAAACCCTGTCTTTGAGCATAATCTCTAAAAGCAGCTGTAAGTTGATCTTGTATTGAAGTCATATTTGAACAAATGGGCTTTTATTATATAAAATTATTTAAAAAATTAAACTACTTGCCTAACCAAATCACTTTAACAATAGAATCATTTTTTCGTTCTTCATATCTTCTTAACTCTTCTTCAATTGTAGCTATATGGCGAGCTAAACAGTGCATTGGCCATTGATCAGAAGCAAAGCCTTTTTCCGTAGAATAAACAATAATTCTTTCCATTTCTTCTTTGATTAATCCATATAATTCTATTGAACCTGAAACTTCTGCAATCTCTTCTCCAGTAGGAGTATTAAATTCCCCTAATCCTTCCTGATTTAATCTTCTTAAAGTCCCGGATTCTCTCCTTGCCCGACCCATTGCATCTCTTGAAACTTCCATTAACTTCAAACAAAAGTTAACATAATTTGCAAGATTATCTTCAGGAGCATCTGGTAAATCTGTACCAACATAAAGCGGAGAAACATTTTGTCCTGGTTGATAATTTGCTAAAAAGTCTTCTTGAACTTCGATACCATTTAATTTAGCATCTCTGATAA
>CAZIMI010000098.1:4656-5368 GCA_964540325.1 uncultured Methanosarcinales archaeon
TGAAATTGTAATTCTTGTGGTAAAGCTGTCATTGTAAAAAAAGCCTCTGGTGGGAATTGCACCCACGACTTTCAGCTGTCTGAAATCAAAGATTTCTGAGCAAATCTCACTCAGCTTGATTTTACAAGGCTGACGCAATAGCTACTATGCTACAGAGGCATATCTTCACTTTAACTTATCTCATTTATTAAGTTTTTGTTCAGAAACAACAATTAACTTTAAAAATAACTTCTTCTTTTACCTCTTTATTAAGGGCCTATAGCATAGTCTGGATAGTGCGGTCGGCTTCAAAAGTTTTGAATCAGAACTTTGGCCAGGGACCGATTGACCGGGGTTCGAATCCCTGTAGGCCCATTTTATTCTTCAAACTCCTCAAGCAATTTCCCAGAATCCATGCCCATTGAATATTCTAAATTGTCAATTCCTTTACTAGCCACAAAAGAAATAAACTTCTCTTGTTTCTCAGAATCCCAAGAAGCAAACTTCTTAGCTGTACCACATAAATGTTTAATGTCACAGTGATTCTCTCTTAAATCTTCATCATGCAAAGTTGGATGTAAAGGACAGAAGATGTTACCGTTCTTTTCAATCAAATTCCTGCAAACTCCGTGTCTTAATTCAGAAGGATGTGCTCGATCTCTGAAAGAAATAAATTGTGCTTTAACTCGCGGACTTTTATTCTCAAATTCAATTGAGTTCAATCTAACTGCTT
>CAZIMI010000099.1:0-4131 GCA_964540325.1 uncultured Methanosarcinales archaeon
CCTGCTTTTGGCAGTTGTACAACAGAAGAATTCTTGGTCGGAAATTGTAATAAAGTTATTGCTGGTTATGATTTTGGTAACGATGATAATGATCCTAAAGATGTGCATGGTCATGGTTCACACGTTTCAGGAATTGTTGCTTCGGAAGATTCCACTTATCGAGGAGTAGCTCCAGGTGCAAAAATTATTGCGATGAAAGTTTTTTCAGATGCTGGATCAGGAAATACTGCTAATGCCCTCTCGGCGATTGACTGGTGTGTTAATAATGCTACAAAGTTCAATATTTCTGTAATTACAATGAGTATCGGTGTTACTAATAATCAAGGTGCAGAGATTCCTTACACTAGTGCTTGTGACTCTTCAGATACTTTAGCAGCAAAATCTAGTTGGGCAGTTTCGCAAGGAATTTTTGTTGACGCTTCTAGCGGGAATAGTCAAGGTGCTGCAGGAATTACTTCGCCGGCTTGTGGCGAGAATGTTACTTCCGTTGCTTCTGTTAATGGTGGTGATTCTATCTCTAACTATAATACTGCCCCTATTTTAAGTTTATTGGCTCCAGGACAAGTAATCAAATCAACAGTTTTAAGTCCTTCTTTTGGAAATAAACAAGGAACTTCAATGGCTGCACCCCATGTTGCTGGTGCTGCCGCTCTGGTCATTGAATATTGGAAACGTGTCCACAATGTTGTTCTTACACCTTTCGAAGTTAGAGATCGTTTAAGAAAGTCTGGAAAACTTATTCTTGATACTAGAAACAATATTTATTTCCCTAGAATAGATGTTTTGAATGCAATTCGGCCGTCTATTAACTATACTGCTGACAACCCGATTGATAATAGTACTATTTCAACAACAATTACAACCATTAATATCACTTCCGACGTAAATTTAAATTCTGCAGTTGTTGAATGGGAATTTAATAATGGTTCTGTTATTAATTATTCGATGATGGAACTTAATGCCACTAATTATCAATTTACAATTGATTTCTTAGAATCTGGTAATCACACTTACCATGTTTATGGTTATGATCCTATTAATACAACTGGAACTAGTAATGACAGAACTTTAATTGTTGATCTCCCTGCAAATACTCTCCCTTCAATTATTTTTATCTCACCAAGAAACAATTCATTTTTAAGAAATGATTTTAATTTAAATATTACCATTGCAAATTCAGTGATCTCCTCATCAAATTATATTATTAAAGATAGTACGGGAACGGTTTTGGTAACAAATTTTATCAATAATATTTCTGGAACTTATTTTTCTTGGAATGATTTAATTAATCTCTCTTATAATCTTATTCCTGATGACAATTATACTTTAACTGTATTTGCTAATGGCACTTCAAACACTTTTAATTCCACCGAAATCGTTTTTGTAGTGGATAAAACTTCTCCTTTATTATTTGCGATAAATGTTAGTCATAATCCGATTTATAATGACAATACAATTATTTTCAAAGTTAATGCTACAGACAAATATCTAAACACTTCTACAATTTATTTTGAATCTGATTATTCTGGAAATTTAACTAATTATACAATGCAGCAAGAGACTGGAGACTTGTATAATTACACTATGGTTGGTTTCAATAATTTAAACAACCAACAAAATGTTAGTTACCGCTTTTACACCACAGACTTGGCAGGAAATATTAATGTTTCTGATTTGTTTAGTTTTGTTGTTGAGAATAGAGTTCCAATAGTTAACATTACTTCTCCAAATAATCTTACTTTATCTGAATTAGGGAACGCGATTTCATTTACTGCTACAGCTATTGACTTAGATGAAGATGATTTAACTTATTTTTGGGATTTTGGCGAGGATGGAACTTCAACTGAACAGAATCCAGTACATACATTTACTTTATCTGGAACTTATGTTGTAACATTAAACATTTCAGATTCTTATAGTTTTGTTACTGTATCTAAAACAATAATCATTAACGATACTTTAGCACCAACTCTTGATACAGATTATAATAATGAAGTGCATTTGGAAAGGGATGGTTCAATGAGTTTAATTGTTACAGCTACAGATAATTCGGGAATATTCAATTTGACTGGAAATTTTGAAAATTTAAGTCTTCCTTCTGGTTCATCTTATTGTACAGACTTGAACACTAATTCCAGAAAATGTTCTTGGCCGATAACTTTTGAGAATGAAGATGTTGGCAGTCATGATTTTACTCTTAATACAACTGATGACTTTTCAACAAGACATTCTACTTCAATTACTTACTCTGTAACTTTTACTTCCTGCTCAGACAGCAGTCAGAACGGTGATGAAACTGGTACAGATTGTGGTGGATCTTGTACTGCTTGTGCTTCTGAGAGTGGATCTTCAAGTTCTGGTTCTTCCGGTTCATCTGGCGGCGGCGGTAGCAGTAGCTCTAGTAGTAAAAAAAGTGCTACTAAAACATCTACTAAAACCACTATCACTTCTGCAGCTATAACTGAAGAACCGGTCGAAGAAAAAGTCGAAAAAGAAGAAGTAGAAGAAAAAGTTATTGTTGAAGAAACTCAAGAACTTTCTGAAACTTTAAATACCAATACTAACTTAGAATCTACTTCTCAAGAAACTGAAACTGAAAGCGGTTGGTTTAGCGGTATTACCGGTGCATTTGGTGTAGATACTTTTTCTAATTTAGGCAGCAAAGGAACTATTCTAGTATCAATCCTTACTAGCATCATTATTTTATTAGTGGTTTATTTCTTGATTTGGGCTAAGTTTAGGTATTGATTAATAAATACAAATCAACAGTATATGAAAAAGAATTCGTAAAAAATAATAAAAATTATATGGGCTTTACTCAGGCAAACTTTCAACTTTATTCCGATGAATTCTGGCAAAGTATGGTACCGCGACAACATAATCTTCACCAAAACCAGCAATATCACCATCAATTGCTTCACAGGTTTTTCTTAACTTTGAAACTGCTCGCTTTAATTCAACTAAATCTTTATCTTTTAATGGTTTGATGTTTACAAGAGCAATTGTTGAACCATCTCTAAGAACGTCAAGAATTTCTTTAATATCCTCAAATTCTTCCAGTATAAATGGTCGAACTAGAACTTTAGATTGCTCTTCTTTATCAGAACTTGCACCTAATTCTACGTAATGGTCGCTTTGTTCTAAATCTTCATCTTCTTCAATTGGTTTTGCAAATTTGTCCTTTAATTGTAAAAAAAAATCTTTCATTTTAACACCCTCACTAATTTGATTATGATTGTTTGTTTTTATTTTATTGTAATAAATACCCTTATATATAAATGTTTTTGTGTTCTAGGCTACATCAGGAATTATACTTAGTTGTTTAATTTGAAAAGGTTTGAATAGGCTTTCTTTTTCTTTTTTCCCTTTCCATATTCAACAATTGCTCTGGGCAGACTGAACGCTCCTACAATGTTTAATTTTGCTCTTACTTTATAAGTAATTAAACGATGTTCATTAGCATCAATCTCTGCTAATCCCCAGATCGCTTTAGTGCCTTTTTTAGTGTGTCTTACTTCTTTTGGTCTTAAAGTTCCTAATTCTAAACTTTTCTCTACGTTAGCTATGCCTGGAACCTGGTCCGTTATTTGGATATCTTTCATCACTTTACTAGTTTTATTTTTTACTTCTAAAGTAATCTTTATTTCAGATAAAGTGCCTTCCTCTTCAGCCCTTGTTGTTACTGCACTTTTGCTGATACTGATTGGGGACTGGACGTAAAAATAAAATCCTGCAAAAATTATCAGAATAGCTAAAATATAAATAATTACCCGATAATTGGTTGTAAAATTCATCACAGTTGGTTCGTTTGGGCTTAAAGTTATCTCCCAAGTAATATAACTAATTCCTTCAATTCTTTCGATCTTGCCTTCACTGGTAGTGAATAAAGCTTTTAGTAATGGTACCTGATGTTTGACTTTTTGCGTGTTTTTAACATTACCTTCGTTAGTTATGGTTAACGACTGAAAAAACTTTAAATATACATTTTCTTCTTTTAATTCAGTTTTGAATTCTGGTTGTAAGGAAATGACCTCCACTTTTTTATCCATAATTTTGGCTACTTCCCCTTTATGTTCGAAGATAAAAAATAATAAGTAATCTTTAGGTTGCTGAAATTGGTTTGGATTAATT
>CAZIMI010000099.1:4153-5362 GCA_964540325.1 uncultured Methanosarcinales archaeon
CGTTTTTTTATCTAAGGGCGGTAAATCAACAGAAACCTCTTTAATAAATTCTGGCATGTCACTTTGAATCTTAACTACTAGCCCAGTTAAATCTAGCGGATTTCTATTTTCTAAGAATAATTTGATTGATAGCGGTTCTTTTGGATTAATTTTTTCATCCATATCAATTGACGCTTTTATTGCTGGTAAGTAATCTACCGGCTTTTCTGGACTTAAATAAACCTTTAACGATTTTGTATAACTTTCACCTAAATCGCTGGCAATGGATATTTGTACATAATAAATTCCCGGTTGCAACTCTTTATCAAAAGGTTGAGCTTGAATTATTGTTGAATAACTCATCCCTGCATTTAATTCAATGATTTTATCTTTTAACGGGAAAGGATCAACATTCCAGCCCTGGCCTGATTGTAGAGAATAAATACTATATCGTTGCTTTCCTTCAGCATTATTGGTTATTGTCAAATCATATTGGGCTATTTCACTAAACGCAATATGGTTTTTTTTAACTTTCAAATCAATATTTGATTCTGCTAAAGATAATGTTGATAATAAAACTAATAGGATTGTTACCAATAAAAAAAGTTTTCCCCTCACTATGTTCCACCTCTAACATTAAAAAAATAAACTTATATTTAAAGACTTCGTTTTTAGACAATGTAAAGTTGAAGGCGGACCTTGCGTAATCGCCAATTGTGCTAATTTCATAGAGTTGTACTATACGACCTGAGCCGAATAAACGAGAAACCTGTAAAACGAGTTTCTGGTCATTCCTCACAGAATAAGATGAGGCGAAGAGAGAGGCGGTTAAGGCCTCGCAACGTCCGCCTGCTAGTTTGTTTACATTGTCTATTTTTAGTATTGGTTTACTGTAAAATAATTGTTGCAAAATACTTTATTGATTGTTTACAAATAAATTAATTCTATTCCGAACAAACCCGTTTAAATGAAACAGTTCAAAAAGTGAGTGATGCAGCGAGTCTTGTTCGCTGAGTTTCACGAGAATCGCCACCGAGAGGATCGTTCTAGGGAGTATAATTTAATGTGGACTCTGGGCGGCACGTGAAATACAACAAAGATTGTATTTCTGTGCTGAAAAAAGATAGTTTTCTTTTTTCATGCACCACTCACAAAAAGGATTGTGCAGTTTAAAGGGACAGTGTAAAGTTATGAGCAATTGGCGTTTGGCTTTATCCAAATTCTCGCTTT
>CAZIMI010000100.1:0-5210 GCA_964540325.1 uncultured Methanosarcinales archaeon
AAAACGGGTAATTGACTGGTGCATATAACCACAAATTGTACTGATTTCGTTAGCAAAATGTTTAACTGAACTTACTTTATTGTCCCACTCACGATCACTATCCGTATGAGCAGGAATTTTATTCTTGATATGATCTTGATAAGTCTTTAAAGCCACCCCGTTAGTTTCGTAAAGTTTTTGAAACCCTTCTCTTTTATCTGCTTTTTGACGATTTCTAGTATTTTTAATTTCTCTGGCAGCAAGTTTAAGTTTAGGTTCAATTTTTCGGGCAACTCTTTTAGCTTCCCTTACTGCAGCTTCTGTTTTTTCTTCTAATTCGTGATTATGCAATTTATCAGCAGCTTGTTCTACTTCAAGGATTAAACCTAACACCCCTTTAAGACTTTCCTTTCTCTTCTCAAAGCCTTTCTTCTTCTTTTTTTCTTCTTTCTTTTTGCCCAGCCATTCTCTTAATTTATCATATCTCTCTTGATCTTTAGCTCTTTTAGCTTCTTTCTCCTCTTCCGTGGGAGGAGCAACTAAAAAGAATTTAATGATATACCAAATAATCATGATCACAACTGCAGTAAGAGCTAAATCAATGAAATCAAGTACTGTGTTTCCCACAATGTCGCTCATGAATTCTACTACCATTTAAAACAACCCACCAAGATGATATTTCATTACATTTAAAATCCAAAATAATAATAAGCAAAGTACTAACTTTAAAATCACTGTCCCTTTAGTATCATGTTCCTGGTCCATCCATCCGTTTATATTCCATAAAATGTAAGCTAAACCAGCGATTGGACCTCCGATGAGGATTAAAGCAATTGCTGTAGCCCAACCGGCACCTGTTGCTGTTAAGATATAATCTGGAAGAAAAATTGCTGATATTGTAGCTAAAACTGCCGCTACAATCATGGCATGGTTTCTGCCCAGAAAACTTAACGCTTTATCACTGCCGCTAAAAGAGTTGATCAAAGCAAAAAAAATTGTGAAGATTAAAATCCAAATTAAAATTCTGGTAACGGCAATAACTGCGAAACTATCTGAGAATCCTAAAAAACCCAGATTTCCGATAAAAAGAATCTTATCCCAAACGTTATATAATATGCCTGTAACGTCAGCTAAAGCTGTAGGAATTAGCAGTAAAGAGATTAACCCAAATAACCAGCTCTTTTTCATTATTTAATAGAGAATTACTTTATTGTTTATAAAAATTTCGCTATGAGGACACAATCCTTTTTGTGAGTGATACCGCCCAGAGTCTACATCGAGCTATACTCTCTAGAACGATACTCTCGGTGGCGATTCTCGTGAAGCCAAACAAACAAGACTCGCTGTATCACTCACTTTTTGGATTGTGTCGCTATAAGAAAAGAGAAGAGAAAAGGAAAAATTATAATTCTTTTTTCAATCCTTTAGCCACTGCCTCGAGTCCCAATATCTCTTCTTTAATTTTCTCGCAGGAATTCTTTGCTGATACTAAAACGGCAGGAATCTGGGTAAATTTGCTATCATCAACAAGCTTTGCTGCTTTTGGCAACTTGTCTTTCAAGTTAGCTAGTTCTTTTTTAAGAAGCTTGTTAAGAATATCTAATTTGTTCTTTAATTCTGGATTGCTTTTGGAAATCTCTTCAATTTTTCCAACTAAATCATTTGATAAAGCATTAAAATCTATTTCTTTCTTTTCAAGTTTAATGGCTTTCATTAATTCTTTTTTAATTTTCTTCATATCCACCATGGTTTGGCTTTTCAGAGATTCTTTATGAGCATCTTTAATCTGCTTTAAAGCCCTTTTATTATATCTGTATACTCTTCTTAAAACTCTAGCCAATCTTTTCTCTAGTTTTTCTTCCTCAGCTTTCGCTTCAGGAGCTTCAGTGCCAGCGGGTTCATCTCCAGAAGATTCTTTACCACTTCCAAAAAGTTTGCCAAGCCAATTACGTTTACCTTCGGAGTCAGAACCCCAAGTATTATCAGAATCCTTATCACGGAAACCAAAGAAATCAACCAGTACCCAAATTAGAAGTGCTGCAAAAGCTAGATAAGCCCATTCAGAAAAAGTATCTACAATTGAACCCCAATCACCTAATTCTGCAGCTGCAGGAATCGCTGTATATAAACCTCTGCCAGACAAAAAAGCAGTAAACTGGCCCAAAACCCAGAAGGCAATCAAAATAGCAATAATTTTAGAAATAAGAGCCCCCATAGAATGAGTTCTATCCTTGAGCACGAAGTATATTCCACCACCTATCAGTATGCCTAACAAAACAAAAGCTACTGCTGTAGAATAACCTGTAGCAATAGCCATAATTAAAGTACTAGGAGTAAGAATACTTGCAAAAATTGCGACAATAATAGCGATTGGAACGAGAATGTTCTTAGGTACTTTATCACCAAAGAAACTGCCAAAGAAGAAAAAAACAGTAAATACTAAAATTGCATAAAGTATTCTAATAAAACCCAAAAACTGATCGCTAGTACCACCTAAAAAACTTAACGAACCAATACTGCCAAAAAGACTACTAAAAGTATTCCCTAATGATTCCAAAGGCCCGGCAAGAACAGAGCTGGCCATTAAAACACCCAAAATCGTAAAAATAATTAACATTCCTTTTTTCATTTGCTACACCTCTTGATAATTAATATTATAACAGGATAAGTTTCAGATATATAAAAGTTTCTTATCTTGAAAATAGGCAATCATTAAGGAAATATTTATAAACAACCCCTAAAATTAAACTTAAACATGACTCACATATTAACAGTAAATCCAAACGAACTAATAAATAAAGCCGCTCAAGAGCTAAATAAGCAGAAATTGGTCCAACCTACAGAATGGAGCAAGTTTGTTAAAACTGGCCACCATAAGGAAAGACTTCCAGATAGCGATGAATGGTGGTTCTATCGAGCTGCAGCAATCTTAAGAAGTATCGCTAGACTTGGCCCAATTGGAACACAAAAGCTAAAAGTTAAATATGGCGGTAAGAAAAATCGGGGTCACAAACCAGAACATCGTTATAACGCTTCGGGATCAATTATCAGAAAGATTTTACAACAACTAGAAAAATCCGAATTAATTAAACAAACTGAAAAAGGCGTTCATAAAGGAAGAATTTTAACAGCAAAAGGAACTTCTTTTTTAGACAAAATTGCTGTACAAATTGCTAAACAGCAACATAAAGAATCAAAAGAATAAAACGATAAAAATGGCACGAAATAAACATCCAGCAAAAAAGAAAAGGTTAATCAAACTTAGTAAACAAACTAAGTGGGCACCTTTCTGGACAGTTTTCAAGATTTATGGTAAAGGTAGAAGAGTACATCCTTCCAGACATACTGAAGTTAAAAGAAGTTGGAGAAGAGGGAACACCAAAGTTTAAATAAGAAAATGGCGAAGAAAGAGACTAAGATTATTGAACGGACTTATAATGTTCCTTTACGTAAAGAGTTTCAGAAAGTTCCACGTTGGAAAAAATCACAAAAGGCAGTTACTGCTTTAAGACAATTCTTAGCTAAACATATGAAATCTGACAATGTCAAGTTGAGTAAAGAAATAAATGAAAAAGTTTGGGAGCATGGAATTAAGAATCCGCCGCATCATGTTAAAGTTTCAGTTACAAAAGATCCTGAAGGTGTTGTTAAAGCAGAATTGTTTGGTGCTAAGAAGAAAGAAGTTAAGAAAGAAAAGAAGGTTGCTAAGAAGGAAGTGAAAGCTGAAACTAAGAAAGAAGGGAAAGTAGAAGAGAAAAAGGAAGAAACTGAGAAAAAAGAAGAAGTTAAGACTGAAGAAAAAACAGAAACAAAGGTCGAAGAAAAGAAAGAAGAAGTTAAAGCTGAAGAGCCCAAGAAAAAATAATTCTAAATTTATTTTAAACACTTGAAAAGTATTTATATTCTCATAACATCTGGATTATCTTTAGAATCTCCAATAAAAGCAACATAAGGTGCTGCTTCTGGATAAGTTTTCTTTAATTCTTCAACATAACTTAAATCTCTAAAAAGTCTTTGTTTTGTTACTAGCATCCTATGTTTATCATCTCCACATTGCTCAGCAGGAATAATTATTACATACTTGCCATAATGTTCTTTTTCTAGTTCTGAACCAAACTTTTGATAAATCTCTTTACCAATTGCATGCAGCTCTTCAGATTTTTCAATTGGAGGATTCATTAACGGCCCACCACCACCTTTTGCTTCAATTTCATTTTCTTCAATTTCTTTCCAGAGAATATATTCAAGTGCCATAAACTTAAAAAAACTTTGTTCGATTTAAAGATTTACCTACTACAGTATATAAAACCCACTGGTCAATCAGACAGGTACGGGAAAGACATATAAAGGATGAGTTTTCTGAATTTGTTATGAAGGAAAAGAGGTTCTACTAAATTGGCTAAACGAGTTGAATCACCATCATCAATTAATACATTTAAACAATGTAAACGAAAGTATTATTACTCTTATATCGAAAAACTTCCAACTTTGCCAAATATCCATCAAGTAAGGGGAAATATTGCTCACTCAACTTTAGAACATTTTTATGATATCGATGTAAGTAAGTTCAATGTAAATAATTATGAAATAGAATATAAAAAAGTTGTTCAAAAACTTTTACTGTTTCAATGGAACAAGTATAAATCCAAACTTGACGGACTTAACCTTAACCAAGATCAAATTAATTTTTATTTTGAAGAAACCATGCTTATGGTGATGAACTGGTGTAATCATTTCTTGAAAGACATCAAATCTTTGATTGAAAAAGAAAACATTTCCATTCCGGAAGCGTTCATGAAGCTTACCCCAATCAGAGAACAAAAATATGTCTCTGAAGAATATTCTATTCAAGGTTTTATTGATGCCATCCACCATTGTGATGATGAAGTACACATCCTAGATTATAAAACCAATTCCCGATTTGAAATGAAAGAACCAATTATTTTGCAGTTAGCGATTTATTCATTATTGTATCAAGAAAAAAGAGGAGTTTTACCCAGTAAGGTAGGAATTTTCTTTTTAAGACACAAGCCAAAGTACATTAATGTGGAACCAAAAATGATAGATTTAGCAAAAAAAGAGATTCATGCTATCCACTTACATACTTCTAGCACTGAACACATTGATGATTATCAAAAAACAATTACTCCCCTTTGCAAATGGTCTACTGGACAATGCGACTTTTATAGCACCTGTCGTCCGCACGATGATTAATTTAACTTAAGAAAAAA
>CAZIMI010000101.1:0-5208 GCA_964540325.1 uncultured Methanosarcinales archaeon
ACTTTCAGCCAAAAGATACAGTACTTGTTTCCGGTGTGGGCTGCTTTGCTAAACTTCCATATTGGGTTAAAGTTAATGGATTTGTGGGCCTACATGGTAGGTCTCTTCCCGTAGCTCAAGGAGTAAAATTAGCTAATCCAGAACTGAATGTTATTGCTTTCGGTGGTGATGGAGATGGTTATGGGGAAGGCGGTAATCACTTCACACACGCCTGCAGAAGAAATATTAATCTTGCTTATTTTGTTCATAATAATGGCGTGTTTGGCTTAACTACTGGTCAATATTCTCCTGCTTCAGAAAAAGGTAGAAAAAGTAAATCTTCCCCGCTTGGCTCAACAGAAAAACCGGTTAATCCTCTTGCTTTAGCAATCTCTGCTGGAGCAACATTTGTTGCTAGGGCTTACGCCGGCAATTTGAAAGAGATGGTGGAGATTATGAAAAAAGCTATTTTGCACGATGGTTTTGCTTTTGTTGACATTATTCAACCTTGCGTGACATTTAATCCTCAACATGCATTTGATTATTATAACGAGAAAGTTTACAATTTAGATGACAAACATGATCCTAAAAACAAACTACAGGCACTTGAGAAAGCTTTGGAATGGGAGAAAGAAGAAAAGTTTGCTTGTGGGATATTCTATCAGGAGCATTAAGAAGTTTTAAATGGAACAAAAAATGAAAGCATTGATCTTAGCAGCAGGATTTGGTACCCGATTAGAAAAAGGGCTAAAAAGTTATAACGGCCCGCATCGGGAACAATTAATATCTTTGGTTGATAACAAACCAAAAGGTTTGATAGAAATTAGAGGAAAACCGATAGCCACATCACAACTTGAACAATTAATGAGTGTTGGAATAAGTTCTGATGACATTTATGTTTATACTAATTCAAAACATTATGGCCAATATTTAGAATGGGCAAAACCATTTGGAATTCCGAATGAAAATATTATTGATAATGGAGTTGAGAGTGAAGCAAAGAAGAATGAGCAAGCACCAGATCTTCTAGCTGCTATTGATTTAATTGGTTATGGTCAACCTTTAATCGTTTTTGCTTCCGATACTTTAGTTTATGATCAAAATGGAAATGTTCATTCTCTAAAACCAATGTCACAAGATTATTTTATTGACAATTATTCTAGAGTCATTGCATATTATAAAGATAAAGAAGCATATCGGCATGGAATAATTACTGTTGATAATCAAGATTTACTGACCAGTTTCACTGAAAAACCGGCCGGTGTTGAAGAAGGCTGGGTAAATGCTTCCGTTTATCTTTTTAGTCCAGCAAAATTAAAAGAGATGGAAGACCTTTCAGAGAAACTAAAACAACTTAGAAATCCTTTACAACTTATTTGGCCTCGATTTAAACTAATGCGGGTTGCTGCTAGATTAGATGTTGGAAGTATCGATGACGTAATTATAGCGAATGGACTAGATAAATGACAAAATAATTAAAATAGTAAAAAATGAAAATCAGCATTTTTGGAACGGGGTACGTTGGATTAGTAACGGGGGCAAGTTTAGCTAATTTGGGACACGATGTTTTATGTGTAGATATAGATCAGAAAAAGATTGAACTTATTAACTCTGGCGAGATGCCGTTTTATGAGCCTGGCCTGAAAGAAATGGTCTTAAAGAATAAAGAAAGAGCGAGGATTAATTTTTCAACAGATATAGAAGAAGCAGTACATTTCGGCCAAGTTATTTTTAATTGTGTTGGAACACCAATGAAAGATGATGGTTCAGCAGAATTAAAATATGTTTTTGAAGTAACAGAAAAAGTTGCTGCTTCAGCTAAACAATATAAAGTTTTGATTAATAAAAGTACTGTTCCACCGGGCACAGCTAAACAATGTCAAGAATTAATAACTAAAACAAACCCAGAAGCAAAGATAGATATTGTTTCTAATCCGGAATTTCTTAAACAGGGCAATGCGGTTTATGATTTTAATCATCCGGATAAAGTTGTTGTTGGTGCACAGTCAGAGAAAGCATTTCAAATCATGCGTAAAGTATATCATGGTCTTGTCAAGACTTATATGCCCATCATTGAAACAAACTGGGAAACTTCGGAAATGATTAAGTATGCCAATAATTCTTTTCTTGCTACTAAAATAAGTTTTATTAACGAGATTGCTAATATTTGTGATAAAGTTGGCGCTGATGTTAAGACTGTCTCTAAAGCTATTGGTAAAGATTATCGGATCAGTCCTAAGTTTCTTAACGCTGGCATTGGTTATGGGGGAAGCTGTTTCCCAAAAGACGTTCAAGCTTTAATCAACACTGCCGAAGAATATAATTATCAGCCAAAATTTTTGCAACAAGTTGAAGAACTTAATGAAAGACAGAAAACGATTCTTGTTCCTCAGATTATCAATAAACTAAAACAAATCAATGGCAAGCAAGTTACTATTTGGGGATTAACCTTCAAACCTAAAACCAGTGATTTGCGGGGAGCTACTTCTTTAAAGTTGATTACTGCTTTAATCAATGAAGGATTTAAAGTAAACGTTTATGACCCTATTGCTTTAGAAGAAGTTAGAAACATCTTTACGGATAAAATTATCTATTCAAATTCAGTTAAAGATTCTGTAATTAATAGTGATTTGATTGTTCTTGTAACTGAGTGGGATGAATTCAGAAATGTTGATTTCTCTGAACTTGGAAAGTTAATGAAAAGCAAAATTGTCTTTGACGGCCGAAATATTTATGAACCGGAGACTTTAAAAGAAGAAGGTTTTGAATATTATGGGGTAGGGAGAAAATAATTTCAATGAAAGTCTTAGTTACTGGCGGTGCAGGATTTATTGGTTCACATACTGTGAAAATTTTATGTGATGCAGGACATGAAGTTATTGTTTTTGATAATCTTTCTAAAGGACATAAAAAAACAGTAAATTGTTCTTTTGTTTTAGGAAGTTTAAGTGATGAAAATTTATTAGATAAAACCTTTAAAGAATATAAGATTGAAGCAGTAATTCATTTTGCCGGATTTATAGAGGCTGGAGAATCTATGAAAGAGCCATTAAAGTTCTTTAATAATAATGTTGTTGAAGGATTAAGTTTACTGAATGTTATGATTAAAAATAATATTAAAAAAATAATCTTTTCTTCTTCCGCTGCTGTTTATAAGCACAAAGAAAGTAGTTTAATCGAAGATGATGAGAAACAACCGGAAAATTTTTACGGAGAAACAAAGTTAATGTTTGAAACCATTTTAAAATGGTATGGTTTAATTTATCAACTTAAATCAATTTCTTTAAGATACTTTAATGCTGCTGGAGCAGCTTTTGGTTTGGGAGAAAATCATTATCCTGAAACTCACTTAATACCTTTAATTCTGCAAACTGCTTTAGGGCAGCGTGACCACATCAAAATTTTTGGTACTGATTATAATACTAAAGATGGGACTTGCGTTCGAGATTATATTCATGTTTTGGATCTTGCAAAAGCACATTTATTAGCATTAGAACGCATAAATAATATAGAAAGTTTTTCTGAAGCGTATAATGTAGGAACTAGTCAAGGTTATTCTGTAAAAGAAATTATTGGAATGGCTAAAGAAATCACTGGGAAAGATTTTTTGGTACTTGAATCTCCACGTAGGGAAGGCGACCCTCCAATTCTGGTTGCAAATTCAGAAAAGATTAAAAAAGAATTAAGTTGGTATCCAGAATATGATATCAAAGATATTATTAAAAGTGCTTGGGGATGGCATAAGAACAATTTACAATCATAATAAAGATTATATTAGAATGATTAGTTATTAAATATGAGGTAATTAAAAAATGAAAATTCATTTAGGTTGTGGGCATAGTTACAAAGAAAATTATATTAATGTAGATAATAGCCCTTATATAAAAGCAGATGTGATTTGGAATTTAAATAAATTCCCTTATCCTTTTGAGGATAATAGTGCAGATGTTATTGTTTGCAGGAATACTATGGAACATTTAGAAAATATCGTGGGAGTTATGGAAGAAGTTCATCGTATTCTGAAACCAAAAGGAGTATTTAAGTTTAGGGTACCTTTGGCATTTACTTATGCGGATGCAGTTGATACTACACCTATACAACATTTTGTTCCAAAAGTTTTTAAGATGTTTATGAGTGGTTTTAAGAGTTATAAAATAACTAATGTTAAATTTGGTGGTAAGATTTGGATTACTCCTCCAATATTTCACAAATTGAGATTCCCTAAAGAGTTATACCTCATGAATTCATTTATTAACAATTTGTTTACTGGGTTGGAAGGAGAACTATCTAAAATTGAAAAATAATAATCAAAAGATGTGGATGGGGACATATTACCGTGGTTTATTGTTAGATAAATTAGGGTTTAAACAAGAAGGAAATAAAGTTTTAGAAGTTGGTTGTCATGACGGTTTTCTTTTGTCTAAAATTATTGCTAGTGAAAAAATCGGTATTGATCCTGAACCAATTATTGGTTATTCTAATATTAAATATATCAAAGGGGATTTTTTAAGTTATAATTTTAACGCCCAAAGGTATGATTTTGTTTTATCAATTGAGGTCATGGAACATGTTATTGACCCTAAGGTTTTTATGCAAAATATTTATAAGATTCTTACTAATAATGGAAGAGTTTTATTGAGTGTTCCAAGTAAAAGAATAAGAATCTTCCCTTACTTTCTTCAGCCATATATTGATAAAAGATGGGGCCATAATTATCGCCGTGGTTTCAGTAAAAAGGAATTGTATCAATTATTAGAAAATAACTTTAGCGATAAAACTTATAAAATTATTGAGTGGAACTGTCCTTTTTGGAGAACTACTTATATCCCTTTGAAGATGCTGTGGAAAATTTTTCCTTCATTCACAAAAAGATTATTAAGATTTTCATTAACTATAGATTCTTGGAACAAAAAAGGAACAAAAGGTTTTTTCTTCATAACTATCTATTAAAAAAGAATTTTATGATAAATCCTAAACCATAAGCGAAGTGCATAATTATCGTGGTTAAAGGGACAAAGAAAAAAGCAAAAATATTGTTAATTTTTAATGTGCTGATTGATGATTGGATTAATAAGACTAAGAGATATGTAAATAAACTAAACATAAAAAAATGTCGTGAATAAGTAAAGACTAAAGAGAATAAACCGCTAATCAGTAAAAACAAAATAAATAGTGAAGGAACAATATGGATTAATTCAAAAGATTTTGGGGCAGCTTTTAAAATATCAT
>CAZIMI010000102.1:0-5198 GCA_964540325.1 uncultured Methanosarcinales archaeon
AAGTGAGTTTCGATATTCATTGAAACCGGAATATAAAGAAAAGGTTAAAGAAGTATTAGATAAAGGAGAGTATAATTAAAATGAAACCATACAAATTCCTACCGCATACTGCGGATGTACGAATTGAAGCATACGGGAAATCGTTAGAAGAAGCTTTTACTAATTCTGCTTATGCGATGACTGATGTGGTTGTTGATCATTTGAAAGTTGCTGGGAATGTTGAGAAAGAATTTACTGCGGAAGGCGAGAATCAAGAATCTTTGCTTTATGATTTCTTGGAACAGTTTTTGATTCTGATAGATTCTGAAGGATTCTTGTTGCATGAGATTACTAGTTTAAGGATTGATGGAAACAAATTGTCTGTGAAATGTATTGGCGATTCTTATTCAGACAAATATGAGATTCATACTCATGTGAAAGCGATAACTTACCAAGAGATGTCTATTGAAGAA
Organism: uncultured Methanosarcinales archaeon; assembly: GCA_964540325.1. Lineage (GTDB taxonomy): Archaea > Nanobdellota > Nanobdellia > Woesearchaeales > GW2011-AR9 > JABJOX01. Next base: position 453 of record CAZIMI010000102.1, read on the forward strand.
GTTGATGGTAAGTTTGTGATTAAGTTCATTGTTGATATTTAGTTTTCAAGAATTCCGCCCCATTCTACAACTGTAAAACCTGTTCTTTGTGGAGTGATGATGGTTGGTTCTTTTATCCTGGTTATTTTATTTAATGGTTTGAAATTAAAGTTTAATCTAATGATACTATCTGGTTCTGGGGTAATAATTAAATTCATGTTATCTTTTAAGAAGTCGTTATCAAATAGTTTTATTTCATAATAATTTGATTCAGGCAATCTTTCTAACCAATATTCTTTAAATTGAAATATTTCTTTATTATTTAAACCTAATTCTCTAAGATTGGTATCAAACCAAGATTCTAATTCTGAATATTTTACAACCCAGCCTTTATTTGTAAGTGTAATTCTTTTTAATTCTGCTTCATAGAATAAATAATCATATTTATCTTCAATAATTCCTTCTTTAGTTACAAATACTCTCCAACCATTATTGTATGGCGGAATATCTTTGATAATTTTTCCATTGACATCTAATTTTACGTTTACAATTGAATCTTGTTCTGGGTAGAGGTAAACTGCTGGTTTTTCAAAAGTTGTAGTTGACATTGCTGCAAATGAAAAGATTAATGCTAATAGGAATATCGCCGAAGCTATTATCACTAGTATTTTGATTGTATAAAAGATAACTTTATGATGTTTCTCTTCAAGGTTGTGGTGGATATTATCAACAAGATAACCTATCAAGTAGGATATAATTAAACTGAATACAATATAAAACCAAACTGGGATGTGTAATTTAAATATTGCTTCTAATAACAAAAATAGTAGTAATGACAATAAGGCACTTAAAGGGATTGAAAGGAAAAACCATAATACTCTTAATTTGTCAATTTTAAAAAATTCTTTCCAATCCATGTATACTAGAAATAAATTAAACTATTTAAATTATTCGAAAGCTTCAAGTTACTTTTCCTTCCAATTGTTTAACAAACCCACATTTGCCACATTTCATCCTGTAAATATTATCTTCATCAGAATAGTTTGCGCTGATTTCGATTAGTTCTGCTTTGTTATGTCCGCACTTTGGACAGATGTGATCATGCACTGCTAAAGGATTCTCTCCCAGATTTACTTCTAATCGTTTTCCTTCTTCTTTATTTTTAACTTTGATCTCTTTGCTTTCTTGAACTATTTCTGGTTGCGTATGTCCGTTAGGGCAAGCCATCCATTTACCGTAAGGGGTTTTCTTAGGTACAAGTAACGATCCACAGGTTTTACAAAACATAGGGAGTGGTTTTGATTGTTTTTTATAAGATTTTTGTGGAAAAGAATATAAACCATCAAATATTACTTAAATAATTAAATGAGGTGTTTAATATGAAAAAAGTAATTTTATTTTTAAGTTTGTTAATTATTGGTATATTGATTTTTGGTTGTGCTGAGATTGAAGAAGATACTACTGTCATTGATGACAAAGATGATGGATATGATGATGTAGATTTTGGTGATGATTTCTTTCCTGAAGTTGATGGGGTAGAAAAAATAAGTGATGATCAAACAGAATCTGGAGATTGTGAAGCTGGTTGGAGATGTATAAGTTCTGGTAAGATGGTTTATCAAAATTCTGACTGTAGTTTTGGAGAGAAGAAAGATTGTAACACTCTTTGTGAGAATAATACTTGTCGGCCAGCAAAAGTGTGTGATGTGGGTTTTAAATGTTATAATGATGAACAGTTTGGTTATCAAAAAGAAGATTGTAGTTGGATTAAGAAGAAACTTTGTGAAGCTGGTTGCGAGAAAGGTGATTGTGTTGATGTAGATGAAAACGCTACAGTTGAAGATGATGAAATCGAACCTGATGAATCTGTACCAGTTGTAGTTTATGAACAGCTTGATCTTAACGATGAGATTATTCTTGAAGAAATGCCGGTGAGTCTCTATATTTTAGAATCAGATCGAGTGAAAATTACTATTGACGGAAAAAATAGTAATTGGTTAGCGGAAGGTGAATCTTTTACAAGAAACGATTTAACTATAAATGTTGAAGAGATTTTGTTTCAGAAGTATGGAACTAAAGCAATAAGTTATACTGTTGGGTAGGGAACGTCTTTAGTTAGTTAAGCTGGGCCGCCCAGAGTGGCACTACATTTAAACTTTGACGTACGAAGCCTTGGTAAGGTCTAAATACGATTAAACTTTGACCGCCACTCGCTGCCCTGCTTAACTAAATATGCACGAGTAGGGAAAAAGTTATAAAGGAAAAGATATTACTTAAGTCAGGTTAATTTAATTTAATTTAATTTAAAAAACGAGGTGTTTTAAATGAAAAAAAATGTTTTAATTATGTTATGTTTGCTTGTTATAGCAGTGTTTATAGTTGGATGTGGTACTGAGATTGCTGATGAAGATGTCCCGGAAGGGATGACTAAAGAAGAGTATGCTCAAGCTACCGGTCAAGAAGTTAGTGAAGAAAGTGCTATTGCTGGTCAAGGATATAGCGCACCGAGAGGGGTAACGAAAACTGGATCAACTTGTATCGGGGGAGGCCCAGTTGATACGATAACTGTTATTACTTCATATTCGGATGGGTATGAAGATGTTGTTACTTCTTTTGTAAAAGCTTGTAGTTCAAAAACAGATAGATATGGTAAAGTGTTTACATATGCTCTGACTCATGATTGTGATGCAGAAGGAATTGAAATGATCCAGGTTGAAAAAGAAGAATGCGAAGCTGGATGTAACAACGGAGTTTGTTCACATCCTGGCGCAGGATCAAGTAGTGGAGCTGCATCTGGCGGTGCAGGGGGCGGTGCAGAATCTATTGGTCCTGAAGGTAAAGCAACAATGAGTTGTGTTGAAACTTCTACTGGGGTGCTTTTAACGTCTACTTATCGAAATGGATATAAAAAAGAAACTCCTATGGATAATTATTGTGAAGGCAATAAAGCTTTTAGTTTACAATGTAAAAGCGAGACTTTATTACAATTTCCTCCTTTAGAAGAAACATGCGAAGCTGGCTGCGAAAATGGTGTTTGTGTTTGTGAAGAAGGAGCAGAAACCGGCAAGATTAGATGTGATTCTTTGTATATATATGGTTCTAATTACTTTTATGCAGCAAAAGAAGTGTATAAATCTGATTGTAGTACTAATTTTGCAAAAAGTCCACCATTAAACGTTTCATGTGGTTTTTGGGAAGGTTCTTGCATTGAAGATGTTGGTTGTTGTAATAATAACGAATGGGTATCAGCTACTTGTGATGGGAATACTTTGATGAATGTGTCATTAAATTCTTGTACGGGTGATCCGGTTACAAAAGAAATTGTTTGTAGTTCAAACAAAGTTTGTAACGCTGAGAAAGGTGGTTGTCCACCTGCAAGTTAATTAATTTCTTTTTTTTCTTTTTCTTTTTTTTAGGCTTCATCCGGAATAACACTATTTTGTATACTGGCGCATAAAAATAAACGGCGATTTATTTTTAGCGCTGAAAACTAATAGTTTTTAGTTTTCATGCGCCCTGACGAAGCATGAAATGAAACATAGATTTCATTTCAGCTCTGAAAATTAATATTCTTTAATTTTCATGAGTCGAGGTGCATTTTGTGAGCAGGGCACGGCACCCGAGATTTTTGTTCGTAAACTCACAAAAATGTGCCTCCTTTGGCGCTGCTCACAAAATCCCCGCACCGTGCCCCAGTATACAAATTTACTCTATTCCGGATGAAGCCTTTTTTTTAGTAACCTATATAAACAATAAAATATTCTTTTAGTATAGATGAGAGGTTCGACTAAGCTGTTTAGAGTATTTGGGATAGATATAAAGTTACATTTTACGTGGTGGTTTGTGTTTATTTTACTTGCTTGGAGTTTATCTGCCAGTTTCTTTCCACACTATTTTCCTGACCAAACCAAAGAAATGTATTGGATGATGGGGATAGCTGCTTCTTTATTATTATTTGTTTCAGTTTTATTGCATGAACTCTCACATTCTTTAGTTGCTCAAGCTAAAAATATCAAAGTTGAATCAATTACTTTATTTTTCTTTGGCGGAGTTGCTGGAATTACAAAAGAAGATATGAAACCAAGCACAGAATTACAAATGGCTCTTGCTGGCCCATTTTTCTCATTATTTCTAGGAGCAGTATTTTTCTTTATACACAAATTTAATGGAAACATATTGTTTGTGGAAGCAATTTCGTTTTATTTGTATCAATTAAACTTTATTTTAGCGATCTTTAACTTAATTCCTGGTTATCCTTTAGATGGCGGTCGAGCTTTCAGAGCGATTTTGTATTGGCATTATAAAGATTTAAAGAAAGCTACTAGAATTGCTGCTGCCGGAGGTAAATTCTTTGCCGGATTTTTAATCATTTTAGGGATTATGGGTTTAATCTCGGGCACGGGAGCAGGATTATGGTTTATCTTCTTAGGTGCGTTTTTGTACTTTATTGCCGGTGCCAGTTATGATCAGGTAGTTTTGAAGGATGTTTTGGATGACATTTCAGTTAAAGAATTAATGCAAAAGAAATTTGTACACTTAAATCCGGAAATGGAATTTTCCAAGTTTGTTAAAAAATATGCTAATGAGGATGAAGATGTGTTTGTGGTTAAAGGAAAGAGTTTTACTGGTTTTTTAGATTTGAGAAAAGTTGGACGTTTACCAGATAAAATGCGGGAGATTGTTAAACTGAAACAAATCTCTATGCCTTTACATCAAGTTAAAAGTTTGAATATAAATGAGAGTGCTTATACTGCATTTAAGAAATTT
>CAZIMI010000103.1:0-5174 GCA_964540325.1 uncultured Methanosarcinales archaeon
GAAAGCCTATCATTATTCTACCTCTTAGAAAAATATTTTTTGAATTGCGTATAACGTCGGAATTATGCGACGTTGTTTAAGTTCTGGAGCGAAGCGGAAGAACATTAAACAATGTAGGTAAAATCCCGAGCCGAGGGATTTTCCGTATAATTCCTGTTGTACGACCTGACTGGAGATTTTTAACGACTGAAAGGAGTATAAAATCGGAGGGAAAGCGCAGCGGGGTCGGAGTGACCGAAGGGAACGGAGAAGTTTTTTGTTACCGTAAATATGTGCTATTGCTGTAGTTTCCCAGAGTGAGTTCAAAGTTCAATAACTGCTTTAGCAGACAAGAATTAAGGGCACTAATCGTTTCATCATTTATTATTTTTAGTTTAGGCAAAACATTTACAGTTTAGTTATCAGTTTAAAGGCTCTCTCTATTTTTTTTAAAAGAAGAAAAGGGGCAATCTCAGTATTTGAATTTTCTTTCATATTCTTTGTGGGAAAACCATTCAATAATAATAGCAAGAACAACTACATCACCATTTGCTACAGAATAAAGAAGTCTCCACCCACTTGGAAGATCATATTTCCATAAATTATCTATTCCATATTTTTCAATGTACACTTTAGGGATTAATTTTTTTGGAACTTGAGTGGCACAAAAAGCATCCTCTTCAATGTCATCTAATGCCCGATTAATCCATTTGTATAATTTCTGGTCTTCAGTTTTAGAAGTTTTTAGTTTAACTAGAGCTTTCTTCAATCGCTCTTCTGCAAATTTGATGTGGGATTTCATCTTGATAGTTCTGGTCTGGAGAGGTATTTTTTTACTAGTTCTGGATTCCAAATCCAACAGATCTTCCCCTCTTTGTCAACAGCTATTTTGTGTGAATCCAATAAGTAATCAAAAACTACTTGGAAGGTTTGGTACATCATCTTTTTTGGAAGATGTTCCCACAAACTTCTTTTTTTGTATTCTCCACCATGTTCTCTAATAAATTCTTCTACCATTAGAACGGTATCTAGCTGAGGATAGTGCAAGATTGGTTTTACCATTGTTTGTGCCATTGTTATATAAGTGTATATAACTAATATTATTTAAATGTTTCGGTAATTTTTTATCAAATTTCAGAAAATCTTTATTTCTTTCTCCAGAAGAATCCGGCTTTGGCTTTTAATTTTTCTATCTTGTTATCTGCTTCCAAGTCCATTAGAATACGATAAAGAAGATGCCAATTAATAATTTTCTTTGTTCTGTTTTGTAATTCATCAAGAATTTGATTAGTACTTTTGATTTCTTCTGTAGAAAGGATTTTCAATACTTCATCTTTATGTTTGCTCATAGAATTAAGGTAGGAACCATTGTATTAAAGCAGAGATACAAATGTTTGGACTAAAGATTTATATATGTGTTAGGCATTTCTTAGATTATCAAAATAAAATGAGGTGTTTAATATGAAAAAAATAATTTTAGTCTTAGGTTTATTAGTTGTAGCTATGTTCTTGGTAGGTTGTGCAGAAAAAGAATTAACCAAAGAAGAAGAGCAAGCATTGGAATCTGAACTTGAACAGTTGTCTGATGAAGAATTAGATAAAGTTATTGAAGAAGGAGAAAGTGAAGATACTAAAGCTTTGGCAGGACAGGCGTATCAAAGAAGAAGTTTTGGAAAATATAATTATAAGCCATCAAGAGTGTTGAAAGCTGCATATAAAGTTAAGGCTAGAAAAGCAGCAGAATGCATTTGGCAGGATTACGCAGGTGGAATTAAGGATTGTGGAATAAAAAGTGATGGTAAAGGCGGAACGATCAACTGTAATTATCAAAAATATGCTGGAGGATTAGAGTGTCCACCTAATTACGAATGTATTAATCAGGATTATGCTGGTGGAATTAAAGGACAATGTGTAGAAAAGCAATGTACTCCGAAAGAATGTGTTTATCAAGCATATGCAGGCGGAATTAAGGATTGTGGAATTAAAGATGACGGCTGTGGCGGAACAATTAACTGTAACTATCAAGCTTATGCTGGTGGTTTAGAATGTCCATCCGGATATGATTGTGTTTACCAAGACTACGCTGGTGGAATCAAGGGTGAGTGCATAGCACAATAAACTTTTTCTTTCTTTTTTTACTTAATTTTATAAACATTGAGAGGATGCCAAGCATATGCTCAAAAGAATATGTTTGATTATATTTTTGTTGATTGTTCCTGTAGTTTTAGCACAGAGTGAATCAGCAAATGTAATCTTAACTTTTGTTGATGCAATTTCTAAAGAACCAATTGATGATGTTTTTGTTAAAACTGAATTAAATGGAGAGACTACCAGCTATTTTCTGGAGAAAGATGAAACATTAAAATTGAAATTAGGATCAGGAGAATACCGCCTAAAACTTTTAATTAACAATCCCACCACAAAAGGCTACGATTATTATGGAGAAGCATTCCTGCCAGTTGAAAATAATCTGATTAAAGTCATTTATCTTTATCCTGTTGGAAGCCTAAACGGATTTGTAAAAGATAAGCTTGATACTGCCATTGCAGAAGCTGATTTAAATTTTGATTGTAGCAAAGCGTTAAGTGTTAATTTTTCTAAAAGGTCTGATAAATTCGGCTCTTTTTCTTTAGATTATGTTCCTGTAGGGAACTGTAAAATCTATGGAAGTTACAAAGAAAGTCTTGGAGTAGAAGAAATTGAAATAAAACAAGGAGCGAAAAACTTTGTTGAGGTTAAACTAGATGCTGTTTTAATTCCGCCTAAAAGTAAGAATTATTCTTTTTTTGGTTTTGGAATTTTGATTATTATTTTATTGATTGTCGGAGTTTTAGTTTATTATTTTACAAAAAAGACTAAAACTTTGGAAAAGAAAGAGAAAAAAGAAGAAAAAGAGATTAAGGAATTAAAAAAGGAAATAAAGGAAGTTAAAAGTTTAGAAGATTTAGGAAAAAGAGAAAAAGACATCTTTAAGACTTTACGAGATAATGAGAAAAAAGTTGTAGAATTTCTGATAGAACAAAAAGAGCCCGTTTACTTTTCCAAGATTCATTTCAAAACAGGATTATCTAAAGGTTCTTTATTTAGAAACTTAAGATCGCTGGAAAGAAAGAATATTGTAGATACTTTTAAGGAAGGAAAAGTAAGAAAAGTCAGACTTTCTGATTGGTTTTTAGGAAAATAATTGGTTGTTCCGCTTTGTTCCGGTTAAGTTATTTATATTGTTCCGCTTTCTAAAACAGTATGAAATTAAATTGGAGGAAAATAAAATGCGAAAATTAATTGTTTTGGGAGTGGTGATGATGTTTTTACTGAGCATGGGCGCTTTAGCTCAAGTGTCGGGAAACCAACTCTCTGTTGGTGATGTAAAGACATTCAAGTTTTGTGCAAAGAACGATGTTTTTGTTAATCATAAAGCAACGTTTACATTGAATGATAAGGTGGGAAACTCTCATTCCTATAAGTATATGGGAGCTGATGCACCTGCTGATGAAGACACACAAATTAAGTTAAAAGATTTAGAAAGCGGAGAAACAATAACATTAAATTACTTATACCAAGCTTATGCTGGCGGTGTAAAAGGAGCAAAATTAACAGTGGGCTTACAACAGGATTACGCTGGTGGCATTAAAGAAGGTAAAGATTATTGGTTAGTTTTGGAAGGAAGTCCTAGTTCTAACGAAATGAATGGCAGATTAATGATTTACTTAGATGATATGGCTACACTTCCTGCGTCTGGAGAAGAACCGATTTGCAGTAATTACGAAGTTAATGTAAACCAAATGGATTACGATGGTGCAGATGAGAAGCATTTTGTAAAGTTAGAAGTTAATGGAGAACTGACCAGTAAACTAAACGTAGGCGGAAGTTACACTTTAGCAGATGGTGCTGTGTTAAGCATCAGTGATATTCTTTACCAAGCATATGCTGGTGGAGAGCAAAGAGTTTGGTTTTTGATTAATGGAGAGCAAGGAACAGAAATAGTTCAAGTTGTTTCAGAAAATCTGGAAACATCACCAGTAAGCAAATCTGTTGATCTGTCAAATTATCCAGAGTTGTTTGTAAAAAATGGCAAGTTAAATGTCTTTTTTGTTGTTGGCGGTAAAGCTCCAGCGATGGATAATTTAGCGATGACTGATATTGCAGTTGGTTTTGATGAAGCTGGTTACGAAGTTGTTAATGTAGCAAAGTTAGACAGCGAAGTTAGTAATCCATTAAACACTAATTTAATTGTGGTTGGTAAACCTAGCGAGAATACTGTGGCTAATCTTTTATTTGGAGGAGCAAGTAATTCTCTAAAACAAGGAGAGGGCATGATTAAATTGTTTGAGAATAATGGATACGTGCAGATGTTAGTGACGGGGCATTCTGCTGAAGATACAAGAAAAGCTGCTAAAGTATTGCAAAATTACAAAGATTATGACTTATCCGGTAAAGAGGTAATCGTAACAGGCAGTATGTCTAATCCACAAGTCAAAAAATCTACTTCGCCGATTGTTGTAGTACCAGCAGAACCTGAAGCAGAGGAAGAAGCTCAGCCACAACCAGAACCAACACCCCAAGTAGAAGTTCCTCAGAAAGCGGAATGTGTTAGTGGCTGTCAAGCTAACGGTAATTGTTTACCATACGGAACAAGGTTAGTTAAAGATGGAAAGCAAGTTTACTGTAAAATTGATGGAACATTACAGGAACAGCAAGGATTAAATGCAACTTGTCAAAATAATTATGAATGTTCAAGCAACCAGTGTAGTAATGGTTTATGTGTTGATCTTCAGCAATTAAGTGGTAAGTTAGAAGAGACCAATAGTCTTTTAGCAAAGATTCTTGCATGGATAGAGAAGATTTTTAGTTAATTTTTTTCTTTTTCTTTTTGAGATTGCCCCCATTAGATTTTTATTTTTTGAAGAGAGAGCCTCCATTTAGTTAATAGTTACCATCTGTTTTGCCTACTTTTCATTTAGATTAGTGCCCGTTTAAAACTCACTCTGGGAAATTTGGGAGAACGAAGTGAACTGGTTAATCATCGTTATATGAAGTTGCGAAGCAATTTTTACTGTCTTTCTTTACCGATTAACCGAAAGCAATAGCACTGTTATTATTTACGGCGACAGCCTCGTAGAGGTAACAAAAAATTTCGTACAACGTCGCATATATGTGACGTTGTTTAAGTTTGAGCGTAGCGAGAACATTAAACA
>CAZIMI010000104.1:0-5154 GCA_964540325.1 uncultured Methanosarcinales archaeon
ATGTGGATCTTTAGCTGAAAATGGGATGACAGGAATATGTATTGGGGCAGCATTAACCGGATTAAAACCAATTTTAATTCATCAACGAATTGATTTTACTTTATTATCATTAGATCAAATAATTAATAATGCTGCTAAATGGCATTATATGTTTGGGGGACAATTAAAAGTCCCATTAGTAATTAGAATGGTAATTGGTAGAGGGTGGGGTCAAGGAGCTCAACATTCTCAAAATCTTCAGGCGTTATTTAACCATATCCCGGGATTAAAAGTAGTAATGCCTACAACCGCCTATGATGCAAAAGGAATGTTAATAAGTAGTATAAGAGATAATAACCCGGTAATGTTTATTGAACATAGATGGTTACACAATTTAGTTGATTACGTCCCCATAGAACAATATGTAGTCCCAATTGGAAAAGCTAAAGTGTTAAGAGAAGGAAAAGACATAACAATAGTAGCGGCTTCTTATATGAATATTGAAGCTTTAAAAGTTGCAGATAAACTTATGGAAAAAGAAATTTTTGTAGAAATTATTGATGTGAGAACATTAAAACCTCTTGATGATGAGTTAATTATTAACTCTGTTAAAAAAACAGGGAATTTATTAGTGCTTGATACAGGATATTATAGTGGAGGATTTGCTGGAGAAGTTATTTCAAGGGTAATGGAAAAAGTTTTCAGCCATATTAAATCGCCACCACAAAGAATAACTCTACCCGACATACCAACACCCTCTAGTCCTGGCCTAACAAAATATTATTATCCCGAAACGAAAGCTATTATTGATAAAGTTTTAAAAATGTTAAACAAAAAGGAAGAAATAATTTATAACCATAAAACAATCCCTTTGGACGTACCAGATCAATATTTCACGGGACCATTTTGAAATTATAAAAATATAAGGATTTAATTTAATATTTATTTTATTCTAACAAATATTTATTTTCCCTTAAAAATTTTGACCCCATTCTGGGAGATAACTTAAAAATATGCCCCTCATATAATAATTTTAATTTATTCTGTAAATATTCATCTTCTTCTGTTATTTTCCAAGTACCATCTAATCGTTCATTCATTTCTATAGTTAAATCTAAAATTTCTTCTGAAGTATTTTCAATAAGTATTAAATCATTATTAGTATAATGATGAGATAAATCATAATTAATAATGCCCTTATTAATTATTTCTTTAAATGTAAGAAATCTTCTTTCTTTAGTAGACCATATTTTCTTAAGAATAAATAAGTCCCTTTTAGAAGAAGGTGGATATTTCAATAGAACCACATTAGCCCAAGCAACAGGAACATCAAATATTTGTGCAATTTGATTTATACCACATGGACTACCTAAAAAAAATTTACATTTTGCTGGCAAATAAATGTCTCCAAATTCAGTCCTATAATTAACAGCATAATCAATAATCTTGACGTTTTTAATGTTTATTTTTTTTTTAACAAGAGCACCCATTCTAAGTGCATATCCACCTTGTTGAGTTATATATTCAGCACCTTTAAGATAATTCTCATTTTTACAATTTCTATAGTTAAGATGATCATCTTCATGACTACCAATGTGTTTATTGACATATAATGAATCCCTAGAATGAAAACAAATAAACCAATTTTTAACATTCATATCTTTGATTAATTTTTCCCCCCTTTTCTCTTCCTTTTTACTAAAAAAAAGATTTTTATTAATATTATCAAAAGGATAACTTTGATTAACAAAATGATCTAATTTGTTAATGATACCTAATTTACTAAATATTGAATTTGAGGAAATAATTTTAAAAACCATATTTAATGGGCCGGGCATAGGAATCTGAATTATTGGTATAACTCTTTTAAACATTTTCAATAATGGTTTATTACATGGTTTTGTTGAAGAGACACCTACATATTTGTATTTGTTATTATCACTATTATTTAATTTTAATCTTCTTAAAAATAAATCAGTATCTCCGGCAAGATGACCAATGCGATTGTCATTAATTCTAATAAACCGATATCCCAGTAATCTTAAGAAAATTAATGGAATTAATAAAGGAATAAATAAAATACTAATTAAGAAAGGGGTCAATTTACTTTTAATGATTATTTTTTTGTATTTGCTGATAGAAAAATTATTAAGTTTATTTATTTTCATTTTTTTACTTTTTTTGTAATATTTATCAATTATTTCTTTCATTATAAACATGATGGATTAAATTTAAATCACTATTGAGTATAACACCCTATAAATTTTTCAGTTATTTTTTTTAAATCAAAATCTTTAGATTTTTTATATGAATGATAAATTAATTCTTTTTGTAATTTTTTATTTGAAAATAAAAAGTTTATTTTATTGGCTAAGTCTATTGAATTTCCAGGAATTGCCATTAAAACATCTTTTCTATCTATAAAAAGTTCTCTTATCTCTGGAATGTTAGTAGTAACTACTGGCGTTTTACAAGAAATTGCTTCTAATAAACAAGAAGGATTTCCTTCTGTAGCAATTAAACTTAAATAAGGTAAACAGACTATATCTGCTAAATTTAAATAATCTATTACATTTATCATTTCAAGAAGGATTACATTATTTAAATCATTGAACTTTTGTTCATCATCTTTTGAAATTGATCGTGGAGCGATAATAAATAAGCAAGTGGGATTATTTTTAGTAACTAAAGGAATAGATTTAATTAATTCCACAATTCCTTTCTCCCCATACATAGATCCGTAATATAAAATTACTTTTTTATTTTCAAAACCATATTTTTTTTTAATTTCTGCTTTATTTAATGCAATAAATTTGGTGGTATCAACTAAAGAATATACTATTTTTGTTTTACTTTTTTTAATTCCTCTACTAATAAACAAATTGGCAGAATATTTTGTAGGAAATGTAATTAAATCAGAATAGTTTAATATTTTTGAAAGAAAAAACCGATGTTTAATATTTCGAGAATAAGATTTAATAGAATGTATTAACCTCCTTTTTCTCAATCTAACTTTACTTGCTAATAAAGCAGACAAAATTCCTAATGGTGAAGAACTAAAACTATGAATTATATCAAAATTAATATTTTTTTTCTTTTCTATGTAATTCATAATTCTAAAAGGTAATATAAATTGAGTGATTGAATTTTCAAAAAAATAATGTTTTTGATACGGCAATCTTCTATATATTGATATTGGCCCCTCCTTTTCTACAGCTGGCAAATTAGGATGATTCTTACATATTACTGAAACAAAATGCCCTTTTCTAACTAATTCTTGAGCTAAGCTAATTATTGTAATTCGGGTAGCCTCTTTTTTATTATCCAATACTCCAGTTGATAACAATATTATGTTCATTTGTTTTTAACCCCGCAATTATAGAAACATTATGTCCCACAAAGATAATTATGATTTAAATGAGATTTATGACTTATTTTTTTTAATAAACAATCTACTTTTAAGATTTATGATACAAAACAATCTAATAATGAAATAAATATCAATAAATTAATAAATTGGATAATCTAAGATGTAATCAAAAATAAAGAGAAATATTAAAAAAGACATTACTTAATGTAGATTAAAGTTCCTAAAGTATTATAAATATTAATGTTAATAAATAATTAATAATGAACCTAAATTATAATGAAGTATTAAATTCTGCATTTGATAAGATTAAAGACTTAAAAGTATTAATTATTGGAGATACAATAATTGATGAATATTTCTTCACAGTTCCAAAGGGAAGAGCTATGAAAGATCCAGTTCTGTCCACCAATTATTCATATCATGAACGATATGCAGGCGGAGTGTTAGCAACTGCAAATCACGTTTCAAATTTTGTCAAAAATATTGATTTAATCACATTATTAGGAGATAAAAAAAGGAATGAGGAGTTTATTTCTGGAAAAATAAACAGTAATATTAAAGTTAAATTCTTCACAAAAAAAAATTCTTTTACAACAATAAAAAGAAGATTTGTAGATAAACTAAGAGGGGGGAAGTTGTTCAAAATTGAGTACATTAATGACAAACCTATTGAAAAAGAATTGGAAAGCGATATTATTGATTATCTTTATGAAAAGTTATCAGATTATGATTTAGTAATAGTTAATGATTTTGGTCATGGATTTATTAATAATAATATTATTAATGTTTTAGAAGAAAAATCAAAATTTATCTGTGCAAACATCCAGACAAATAGTGCAAATTTAGGTTTTAATTACTATTCTAAATATAAAAAATTAGATTACATTACAATGAATGAGCCAGAATTAAGATTGGGCACTCAATGTCGTTTTGAACCATTAGATGAAGTTGCTAAAAAATTTTATAAATTAAATATTTGCAAAAAAGCATTAATTACAATGGGGAAAGAAGGTGCTTTTTATTTACAGGATAATGAGATTTATCATTCTAAATCATTTAATAGGAAACTAATAGATACAGTGGGGGCAGGAGATGCAGTTTTTGCAATCACTTCGTTATTAGTATACACCAATATTGAACCAAAAAAGCTTCCTTTTTTTGCTAATTGTGTTGGAGGGATAGCAATCCAAATAGTTGGAAACAAAGAAAATATTAATAAAGAAAGATTATTGTCATTTATAAAAGAGGTGAACGAAAATGAATTGGGAAATGTATAAAGATAAAATTAAAAGAGCATTAGATTTATTTGAATTTGATGAGGATATTCTTAACATCTTAAAAGGATCTAAAAATAATAACCAAAAAATATTTGTTGCTGGAAATGGGGGGAGTGCTGCCCTTGCCAATCATTATGTCTGTGATTTTTCCAAAGGTGCTAATAATGATTGGGCTAATAATTTCCAAAGGTACCAAGCAATCTGTCTCTCCAGTAATCTTAGTTACATGACCGCTATATCTAACGATGAACATTATGAAGATGTTTTTAAACATCAATTGATTAATTTAGCTTCTCCAAAAGACATTTTAGTTTTAATTTCTTCTTCTGGAAATAGTCCCAATGTCATCAAAGCTGCAGAATATGGTAAAGAAAGAGAAATGAATGTTATTGGCATTACAGGTTTTAATGGAGGAAAATTGAAAGAAATTGTTGATTATTCAGCACATTTGAATATGGATTCTTATGAAGTTGCTGAAGATTTACATTCTATCTTTGGACACTTTTTAGCAACTTATTTAAGAGAAGA
>CAZIMI010000105.1:0-5148 GCA_964540325.1 uncultured Methanosarcinales archaeon
GTCCAAAAGTTCTTCTACTTGCTTACGTGAATGAGGATGACTATCATCAACTTCATCATTGTATTGGGGAGAAATGATAAACTTATTTACGGGCATTTTCCCAAAAGTATCTACTGCTCGAATTAAAATAGTGGCAATATCTTCAATTGAACTTGGATTGGTTGGAAATTTAGTAAGAGTTAATGAAACCTTTTCCACTTTTTCAGGATTATTAGCGATCCATTCAGCATTTTTCTGAAATTGATTAATGCCATACCACCCTTGTGTTAAAAAATAAAACTTTTTCCCAGTTGTCTCAATTAAAGTTTCTACAATAGTAGCTAATTCAGGATGAAATAATGGGTCTGAATCTATACTAGTATGCAAATAATTTGCAATCAAATCATTTCCTGTTTCTTCATTAATTCTTGCTAGCGCTAAAACATATTTCTTAAAATGAGCCATATTTATAGTTTCTATCACCCTATCAGGGCTCACACTACAATGTAAACAATTTCTAAGACAATTTTCTGAGATTTGCAAAGTATCTATCTCAATCTTCCTAAGCAAATCATTACCTAATTCTACTACAACAGATTCAATTTTAGTCATTAATAAAATTTGAACATTTAAAATATATAAAACTTATGAGGGGAAAAATTATTTAATTGTAAATTAAAATTTATTAGATTTCTTTAATAAAATTCTAACGTCTCTTACCACTTATAACCACATATGTCCACAACACGCCTCTTCTCCGTTCAACTTTGACAGAGAAACCAGCATCTTTGAACATAGTAATCAATTTCTTATCCTCAGCAATCCATTTCACGTTAGGGACAATATAAAAGAACCTGTCAAAATCTACGAAAATAATCTCTGCGTTTTTGTTAACCTTCTTAGCTAAACTGGTTAAAATCTTTTTCGGATTTTGCATATACGATAACATCCCTACAGAAATTACGCTGTCAACTTTGCCAGGAAATTTCAGTTTAAAATCGTTCAAATGAGGATGATGGTGGACAGAAACATGAGGTAAGTGTTTTGTTCTTTTGGAAGTTATCCCAACTTTCTTTTCAGATAAATTCAAAGCATAAATTTTGCCTTTCTCAGTTACTTTTCTGGCCAACTTTTTAGTTAATGTTCCTACAGAACAGCCATACTCCAAGACCACTTTTCCTTTTAAATTACCTAACCCCTTCAAAATCCTGTTACGAATAGAAAAAGGAAAAAATAATTTCTCTCCCAATAAAACAAAATAAGACAAATATTCATTAACACCAACAATCGCTTTCTTGCTGTAAAACATTTCTACTAAAAAATAAAATGGCACTCCCAGAATAATGAAAGAAAGTGTTAATTTTAAAATTGAAAAAGCCACACCGCCTTCAATTTTTATCCAATTCCAAATCAAAAAAATAAAACCGGCTACAAAAACGAAAGGTAAAACTCTCCCCAAAGGCGCTTTAAATGGTCGCCTAAGTTTTGCTTCTTTTTTCCTAAGGATAGGTACCGCTAATAACACTAGCGATAAAACAATCATACTAATGACAATGTAAATTAAATAAATTGTCCGGTAGGGATTGTTCCAATTAACCAAATAACCTCTAAAAATAAACCATGAAAAAACTAAAACAGCAATGGTCTGAAAATATACTGCCCTGTACGGAGAACGATGCTTAGGGTGAAGTACAGCAAAATGTTTAGGGAACAACTTATCTGCAGACATTGCTCTAATCAATCGTGAACCAACAATTGGCCAACCAGCGGATGCACTGATGGAAACTAATACTACCCCCAGAATAATAAGATTTTCACCGAAGTTACCCAAAGTTTTCGCTGCCTGTACCGCAAAAGGCCGAGGATTGTTAATGTAATCGTGATAACTTACTGTTCCAAACGAACTTAAAACATAAATAGTCATTAAAATCCCCGAGATAATCATCGCTAAAACCATCAGTTTGTATAACTTTCTTGGTTGTTTAACTTCGTTAGCCATATAGGTAATAATCTCAAAACCAAAAAACGATTCGCTAATTAAGAATAATGATAAAGCTAAGAAAGAAAAAACCCCTATCCTTTCTACCCGGAAGAAAGGTTTAAACAATTCTAAATCAAAAGGACTTTTGACCATCCCAGAAAAAAGTGCAGAAAGATCTATGAATGAAGGTAAAGTCATAAAGACAAGAACTATTAAAGAGATAATTCCAAAAACGACTAAAACAGTGGCACCAAAATTAATTCCTCTAAAAGCGAAGTAATTAAATGCAATCACTAAAACAACCGTAAAGAGGATTCTGAAAAGAAAATAATTTGGAAAACTAACAGGGAGAAGATATTCAGCAGCAGCAACAATACCTAAAGCCATGCCAAAATTTCCAGCAACCCAAATAAACCAGCCGGCAAAAAAAGAACCTGCTCGACCATAAGCCCGTTTACAAAATTCGTAAGTTCCTCCGGAAGTTGGATGTAATGAAACCAGTTCTCCAATATAAAGCATCATAAATGTAGCTACTACAAATAAAACTATCCAAGCAATAATTGATGCTGCTCCAGAATAAGCAATACCATAACCAGGAACAAAAAATAATGAACTGCCCAAAATGGCGTTAATTAATATTAAAAGAACTACGGGTGAAGATAATTTTTTAGTTGTTGTTGATTGACGAGAATTTACTTCAACTTCTTTCTTTTTAGTTTTCTTTTTAGTTTTAGAAGAATCTGTTGTCAAATATTTCCAAAACTTTTTAGGATCCATTATCAGCCTCTTTTTTATTTACTATTACTTTTTTATTTATAAAAGTTTGTAAGTGTGGAGCTTCATCCGGAATAGAATAAATTTGTATACTGGATGAAGCCCATTCATTCATAAAATTAATAAACTAAACATTAGCAAATCTCTTTACAATGGTAAAACAATTAAATGAATTAGTGGAATTACATATTAAAGATGACAAGAGATGCGTCAGTATGAAAACAAACACTGAAGAAGTTTACATCCCGGTAGTTGGAAAAGAAATCGGAAAAGTGATTACGGCTTATTTCTCATCAGTTACTTTCGGAATGTTAGGAAAGCCAACAACAGAAAGCGAGATTCCTGATGAAGCAAATGCGGTTCTATTCAGTCCTTTAGAAGAAATTGCTTCTACAGAGAAAGGAGTTAGGTTTCAAGGGGTGTTATATCAAGTAGAACTTCCTGAATATAAACTGGCTTCAGAAGCAAGTGCTGTAAATAAAAAAACTTATTAATTTTTTATTTAACTTTCTTACCATAAATATAAATCTCAGTTTTAAACAACCTTTTTCTTTTTTTGTAACTAGCCTGCAATTTTTCCTTCTTAAATATCTCAAGAATTTTTTTCTTATCGTCAACTTCAATCGCGTTAGGACTAATATCGATCAAACTATGTTTGATATAAAAACAAAACTTTCCTTTTTTATTCAAAATCTTTTTCACATCATGTACAAATCCAGGAATATTTTTAACATATCCCAAATCATTAAATGAAACAAAAGTATCAACTTTTCTAGCTTTATGAGGGATTTTCAAAGTTCTTAAAAGATGGATATTAATATGTTTTCTTTCTTCCGGAGAAACTTTCTCTTTGAAAACTTTAATCTCTTCTTTTGATTGGTTAGTAATATCAATCTGATGGAAAGGCATATTACTTTTAACAATCCTTTGGGTGAAAGTACCCATGGGAGAATTATAAACCATGATTGATGATTTTTTAGTGAACGGTCCAACAAAAGACATGATTCTGTTAAAAGATGGTTTTGGTAACGGCACTTTACGAAAGTAATGCGATACTCTAGCCATTAAGTTTCTGCGCAAAGCAACATACTTTTTGTCATAAAACAGTTCAATCGCAAAGTAGGCAGGAATTCCGAAAGCAATCAACCCTGCAGAAATACGTAAAATATCAAAAGCGCCATGGGTCTCTTTAATGAACATTACTAGTAAGAAAATCATAAAAAGAATGGTGACGAAAGGTCCAACCCTGCCGAAAAAAACTTTGTAAGGACGTTTAAGTTCTGGCTTTTTGAATCGTAAGATAATTACACTTAATAGAACTGCAGAATAAACCAACAAAATCAAAGGGATTAACATGTGTAATAAAGTTTCGTATGAACCAGCACCAATAATTACTAAAGTTGAAACCACTAAAACCTGAAACATGATTGAAACATAAGGGCTTTTATGTTTAGGATGAATTCTGGCAAACTGAGTGAAAAACAATTTATCCTCAGCAATAGACATTAATAATCTTGGTGCAGTAACAATCCAACCGGCAGTTGCTCCTATCACTGAAACAAAAATTAACACTGCAAAGATGATCCCACCAACAGTTCCAAAATGGGTTGATCCTAAATCCCGTAAAGGAGCAATAGATTCTGAGAATTCTGCCCAGGGAATTGTTCCCATAGCAGTAAAGGCAAGGAAGAATGAAAGTAAAGCAATAACTAAAGTTCCATAGATTAAAGCTTTAGGCATTATCTTGGAAGGATTCTTAGTTTCTGCGGAAAGAAAGATAGCACTTTCCCAGCCAAAGAAAGTTTCAGCAATAAAGAAAATTGCTAGCAATATGTTCATCGCCGGAAAAACAAAGAAAGGATCAAAATTTCCGGGCCTGAAATTAATAAATCCAGGAATGATAATTGCAATAACTGCAGTTAAAGTAATAATTGCAAAGGTTACCAAAACAACAGTGGAAGTTTGCATACCTCTAAAAGCAACATAACTAAAAGCAATAATTAAAGCAATAGCAATCGGGACGTAAAATGAAGAATATTCAATAGGAATAAGATATTGTAAGGCCCCTAATAAAAGCATGGCAATGGTTACACTTCCAGCAATAGATGTTGTCCAACCGATAACAAATGACCAAAATCTACCATAAGCTTGTTTAGCAAACTCATATACACCGCCGGCTTTTGGAAACATTGAAGTTAATTCCGCGAAACACATTGCAATGTAAACTGAAATTAAAGAGAGTACTCCCCAAGAAATTAAGGAGGCAGGACCAGCATGTTTTGCTCCTGCAGAAGTAAGGAACCAAATTCCTGTTCCCATGATGGAATTAATTGTTATTAAAAGAATCACTTTGAAACTTAACGTTTTTTTCAATTCTTTCTCGTGCGGTTGAACTTTTCTAATTTTGGCTTTCT
>CAZIMI010000106.1:0-5139 GCA_964540325.1 uncultured Methanosarcinales archaeon
AAGGAAGACTTAACCAAAGCTCAGTTTGAAGATTTGATTTCTGATGTTTTGAAAAAGTTAGAAGTTCCTACTAAGAACGCTTTGAAAGATGCAGATATTTCTGCAGACAAACTAGACAAAGTAATCTTTGTTGGCGGTTCAACAAGGATTCCTGCTGTACAGGAACTTGTTAAGGCCATTACAGGAAAAGATGGAGACAAATCTGTTAACCCTGATGAAGCAGTAGCTATGGGAGCAGCAATTCAGGCAGGAGTTCTTGCCGGAGATGTTAAGGATGTTCTTTTATTGGATGTAACTCCTCTTTCTTTAGGAATTGAAACTTTGGGTGGAGTGTTTACGCAATTGATTGAAAGAAATAGCACCATTCCTACAAAAAAATCTCAAATATTTTCTACAGCTGCAGATAATCAAACAGCGGTAACTATCCGAGTTGGACAGGGAGAAAGACCGATGTACCACGACAATAAGAATTTAGGACAGTTTGATTTGATGGGTATTCCACCTGCACCTAGAGGAATTCCACAAGTAGAAGTTACTTTTGATATTGATGCTAATGGGATTGTAAACGTTTCGGCAAAGGATCTAGGTACAGGTAAACAACAAGAAATTAAGATTACTGGTTCTGGTAACTTGAATAAAGACGAAGTTTCTAAGATGAGAGAAGAAGCTGAAAATAATGCTGCTGAAGATGAGAAAAAGAAAGCTAAGATTGAAGCTGAGAACAACGCAGAAGCGGTAGTTTTCCAGACTAAGAAAGTTTTGGACGAGTTTAAAGATAAAGTTGACGCTGATACTAAAAAGAAAATCGAAGATAAGATTAAAGAAGTAGAGGAAGCTCGTAAGTCTGGAGAACCTGAAACCATAAATGCGAAGATTGATGAACTGAACAAAGTTGTTCAGGAAATTGGTCAAAAAGTTTACGCTGAAGCTGCTGCTAAGCAACAACAAGAGCAGGCTAAAGCCGGAAATGCTGGTGCAGAAGGAAAAGCTGATGATAAACCAGAGAATGGTAAGAACGGCGAGAAAGTGGTTGATGCAGAGTTTACTGAAAAGAAGGAAGAAAGTAAAAAGGAATAGGTTTATATCTATTCTTGTTTTTTTGATTTTAAATGATCCTACCAACAGAAGAACAATGTTTACAGTATTTTGATGAGTTTAAAGTACCTGGTAAAATAAAAGAACATTGTTTGAATGTTCAGAAAGTAGCAGTCTTTCTAGCAGAGAAACTAAAAGAGAAAGGGTTTGATATTAATATTAACTTAGTAAGTAACACTGCTTTAGTTCACGATTTGTTTAAACTGGTAGCGATAAAGGATTTAGATGAAAATTTTGGCCCTTATTCTGATGAAGAAATAAAATCTTGGAAAGAATTAAGAGAAAAATATCCTAATATGTATGAAAGTGATGTGGGTTATATTTTTTTCAAAGATGATTATCCAGAGTTTGCCCTTGCTTTGAAGAATGCTTCTGTTCCCGGAAAAGAAAATCGTTCTTGGGAAGAATGGATTGTTCATTATGCAGATTGGCGAGTAAAACAAAACAAGATTGTGACTTTGCAGGAAAGATTAGACTATTTGAAAAACACTTATTTTACTGAAAAAGTGTCTTGGGATAATGATGAAAGAATAATTAAAAGTTTTGAAGAGAAATTGACGAATGCTTTAAATATGCAGCTGGAAAATTTAGCATACTTTATAGAAAATGGTTGAAAAAGATTATTATAAATTATTAGGAATAGAGAAAAGTGCAACTAAAGAGGACAACAGAAAAACAAATTTTTCTGAGCCTTCTTTAGAAGCATTGAGGTAAAATCTATGGCTGAAAAGGATTATTATAAGAAACTAGGAGTTGAAAAGAATGCTTCTAAAGAAGAGATCAAAAAAGCTTTCAAGAAACTGGCTTTAAAGTATCATCCTGACCGAGCTCCTGAAGATAAAAAGAAGGAGTATGAAGAAAAATTTAAAGAGATTAATGAAGCTGTTTCTATTTTAGGTGATGATAAGAAACGGCAACAGTATGATCAGTTTGGCTCAGCAGCATTCCAAGGTGGAATGGGCGGTGCTGGTCATCAAGGTTTTGATTACTCGGATATCATGTCACAGTTTCGTGGCGGAGCATTTGGTAACTTTGATGATATTTTTGATCAATTGTTTGGAAGTAATGGTGGAAGGCGTAGAGGTACCAGGGCAAGAAGGGGATCTGATTTATTATACGAAACTGAGATCTCTTTAGAAGAAGCTGCTACCGGAACAAAACAGGATTTAGAATTGAATAAACTTGAACACTGCCCGAAATGTAGCGGAAAAGGAGCAACAAAATTTCAGTCTTGTCATCATTGTCAAGGTTCTGGATACATGAAAAAAACTCAGAGAACTCCTTTTGGATTGTTTCAACAGACTGGTCCATGTCCATACTGTCATGGTAAAGGCGAACTTCCAGAAGATTCCTGTAAAGATTGTGCTGGTGAAGGTCTAGAGAGAAAGAAAAAGAAGATTGAAATTTCTATTCCTGCGGGTGTAGAAAATGGAATGCGTTTAAGAGTTCCCGGAGAGGGAGAAGTTGGTTCTGCTAATGGTCCTTCTGGAGATTTATATGTGCAGGTTCATGTAAAAGAACATAAATTCTTTGAAAGAAGAGGAGATGATTTGTTTATTACAGTTCCAATTTCTTATACGCAAGCAGTATTGGGTGATGAAATTGAAGTTCCGACAATTACTGGGAAAGCTAGTTTGAAAATTCCTTCTGGCACAGATTCAGAAACCTTGTTCCGGATGAAAGAAAAAGGGATTAAACATTTACAACATCACGATTCTGGAGATCAGTATGTTAGAGTTAAGATTGAAGTTCCTAAAAAAGTTACTAAGAAGATTAAAGAAGCTTTGAAACAGTTGAAAGAAGAGAAACCAATAAAAAGTTTCTGGAAGAAAGTTTTTGGTTAGTTCTTTTTCATTAAATCATTAAAGATCATTGATAACAATATTACTGAAACAGTAACTAGTGCTGTAACTAAGTCCGCACTTTGTTGATAAGAAACTAAAATTAAATAAGCAGACCAAAGAATGCTAATTATGTAAAGGATTGGTGGAACATTTTTCCAATATTTTCTAAAGTGTTTGTCTTCCATTATATGATCCCACTTATTTTAAGAATTAATAAAGCTGCGGCAATTATTACAAATATTAAAGCTAAATAATAAACAATTTTTTCCATCAATATCACCTCTTAATGAAAGAAATGTAATTATCAATATAAACCTTTCCACAAACTTAATAAACATCACTAAAAACAATAATGTTAGCTGTATAAGAGTTTCTTTAAGAAAGTGCTAAGAATTTGAAAAATTCTGGCACTTCCCAAAAAATCGTTGTTTTTTTGTTAAGTGTTTGGTTAAAACTATTCAGAAACTAAAGATTCCAATTCTACTAACAATTCTTGGTTTCTTTGATGTTCGCGATGATCTGCTTCATTTAAAGAATCTGGACGTGATTCTCTCTTTTTATCATAATGTCCCATACTATTTATTATTTCACATTTTAATTCTTCTGGAGGTATTACAGAGTAACTTTGTAGTATTGGTTGGTCAAATCTATAAACTACTAATTCTTTATCTTTACTAATTCCTAAAATCTCTTGTGTTGACGAATCTGTTTTAACCATTTCTTTTCGGCCATGTAAAGGGATTAATTTATGATTTATTGTATCTAGTGCTACAATTACTTCATCTCCAGATAATGTTGGTGTTATTTCTCTCAATAAATTACTATATGCTGAATTGAATACTTGATATTGGTCTTGATCATTGTTTGCCATTTGTACTTCCCTCATTTATTTATCAGAACTCTTTTTTAGTTCTATTTAGTAGAACAATATTTAAACATTTATGTGTTTGAGAACAATTAATTTCCAAAACATTAATAAATAATATAATAAACAACTATAACATGGCAAGACCAAAATTCAAACAGAAATGTGCAATGTGTAAGACTGATTGGGTAATCATGTTCTCTGCGAGACAGTTTCCGATTTGTGTTAAATGTCACATGAAACAGATTGATAAAGAGATTAAAGATCCAAAGATGAAGAAATTCTTTGACATTCCTCAGAAATTCTATGAAGAGAATTCTTTTTTGAGAAATATTAAACAAGCTTACCTGAGGTTTGAAAACCTTTCTGAGAAGCAAGTTGAAGCGTTTAAGAAAACTGTGAAGGAAATGAAAGAAGGGAAGAAGAAAGAAGATGAGTAAAACTTCTTAAGCGTTACAAGAGCAGACACGCAGGCCAAATCCTGCTTATTATTTTGTTCATTACATTCACAAAATCAGGATTTGCTTTACTTCTTTAAATACCTTCTTCCCGCCCACCTCCCCTAATTGGTAACGCTTAAGTCAATATTACCAAAACTTTTATAAACAACTTAAGAAAATAGAGTAAATACCGTTAAAACTACTGTTATAGTAGGAGGTTATTAAATGGATAAAGAGCAAGTAAAAAAAGCTTTAGAAGAACTTAAAAAACAGACTAAGAAACGTAATTTCTCACAGTCTTATGACTTAATTATTAATTTAAAAAATCTTGATACCAAACAAAATCCCGTCGACTTTTTTGCAGGATTACACTTCCCTTTTGGAAAAAAGGTTAAAATTGCAGCTTTTGTTGATCAAATCTTAAGGGAACAGGCAAACAAATTCTGTGATTTAGTTATTGAAGAAAAAGACTTTCCAAAGTATGAAGATAAAAA
Source organism: uncultured Methanosarcinales archaeon (assembly GCA_964540325.1). Taxonomy (GTDB): domain Archaea; phylum Nanobdellota; class Nanobdellia; order Woesearchaeales; family GW2011-AR9; genus JABJOX01. Next base: position 4,739 of record CAZIMI010000106.1, read on the forward strand.
AGCAATGAAGAAATTAGCGGAATCTTATGATTATTTTATTGCACAAGCACCTTTAATGGCGAAAGTAGCTCAGCATTTTGGTAAAGTTTTTGGAATGAAAGGAAAGATGCCTAATCCTAAATTAGGTTGTGTAGTTCCTCCAAACGCTAACTTAGAAGTTTTGGTTAAAAGACTTAATCAGTCTGTAAAATTAATAGCAAGGAAAGCTACAAACTTACAATGTATGGTTGGGAAAGAAGATCAAAAAGAAGAAGAAGTTATTGACAATATCTTAACTGTTTACCAAGCAGTATTGAAACAAGTACCTAACGAAATGCAGAACATTAAATCTGTGCTGTTGAAATTAACAATGAGTAAGGCGGTGAAAATATAATGGTCAGCGCAAAGAAAAAAGAATTGGT
>CAZIMI010000107.1:0-5131 GCA_964540325.1 uncultured Methanosarcinales archaeon
CAAACAACAATACCCTAATCAATCATTAATTTTTGATAGAACGCCTTATGAAGATCCTTTAATATTTAGTAAAGCTTTAATGGAATTGGGTTTAATGACAAAAAAATCTTATAATTTTTGTAAGGATTATTTTAATATGAGAAAAGAAAGATTAGAGACTATTCACCGAAAAATATTGGGCAGTAAAGGATTAGATCCAGATTTAATAATCCTTCTCAATTCAAGTGAAGAGAAAGGCTGGGAACAAGAATTAAAAAGGGACCGTGCAGTAGAAAATTTAGAAGATGCAGAGAAAGGTGTGGGATTAAGCAGAGATTTTTATCATGCTTTGCACCAAGAATATGAAAATTTCGCTGAAACCCTTAAGGAATATTATGACGGACCAATCGTACCCTTAGCCCAAGATTCTATAGAAGTAAGTGATTTAAGTAACACTAAGGGTATGCTTTATGCAGTCAGAAGTGTTAAAGAAGCATTAAAGATAATTCATAAATAAAAAAAGAAGAAAAAAAGAAAAAATATTTACTTACGACTTTTCAGCCAGTAAGCAACTACGATTATAGCTAAGATAACTAAAATTACAACTACCCATGGCCAAGCAGGTTTAGCTGCTTCTTCAGCCATTGCTTCCTCAGCTACTGTTTCTTCAGCCGCTTCCTCAGCTACTGTTTCTTCAGCCGCTTCCTCAGCTGCTTCTTCACCAACTACTGCTGCTTCTTCAGCCCCAGGTCCAGCAACAACTCCAGTTTTCTGACCGATTACAAAGTAACTGAATCCAGGTGTTTCTGCAGAGTAATAGACATATGTTCCGTCATCTATACCAACTGTAGTTTTTAACTCTACCCATTTCTCATCAACATACCTAAACATAGCCACATCAGTTTTACCTAATCCCTGTTCAGATAACCAAACTTTAGTAACTATAAAGTCAATATCAACATTACCTTTCAATGCTTTTTTAACATTACTCTCAGTTATCTTAATGTCTTTATACTTTTTCTTTGTAAAAGATTTAACTGACTTCGGTAATGAAGAAACTTTTTCAACTTTTACCCAAGCACCATAAGTAGTATCTTCAACAGCAAAACTAACTTCAGTAACTCCAATTTCGCCGTTCTCAACTTCTACAGTAGCAGTTTCACCAGCATTAATAGAAGCCCAAACTTCTTTAGCGAACTGACCAGCAGCTGCACTAGTAGAACCACCGCTAGAACCACCTGATCCTGTACCAGAACTTGCAGCAACAACAGTATAACTACCAGTAGCCGATGCCTCATTACCCACCCCGTCTGAAGCAGAACATGCACTTGAACTATACGTTCCAACACTTCCAGCAATTGTTGATTCCTCATCAAAGGTTTGAATAGGTACTCCACGATCATCACTTGTACTACAAGTACAAGATACAGTGCTTCCAACAGTTGGTGAATCAGTACAAGTAACTGAAACACTAGGTCCTGTTTTATCAACAACAAAGGTTATTGATTCTGTTTTATTAATATGCCCAAGAGAATTATTAACAAAAATAGTTACTGTATGTGCTCCTTCTGTCAGGTTAGAAACATTAATGTAACTAAGATTATAATACTGTCCTCCTATTGGAGCACTAGTATTAGTAACATTAAAATTATTTCCACTTGCATTATCAAACATAAAAATAACATTAGTTATTGGATAAGCAGTAGAATTCAATATGGATACATTAAAATAAATAGTCCCATTATTCCCGCTAAAATTCTGTCCACCAACAGGTGTTGTTACATCTTCAAACCAAGTTACATTTTGAGCAGTATTATTCACAGTAAAAGTTATTAACTCCGTCTTATTCAAATTACCCACAGTATCATTTACAAATGCTGTAACGGTATGGGTTCCCACCGGAAATGTGGAAATGTTAAGGCTAATATTCCAATACTGACCAGCTTGAGCATTACTAGTATTAGTAACGTTCATCTGTGTACTCTTACTGGCATTATCAAACATAAACACCACTGTATTTATCGGAGCAGAAGTACTATTTATAATGGAAAGATTAAACAAAAGAACACCAGTGTTAAATCCTAAGGCCAAGTTATCAGTGGTCATCCAAGTTACATTATGTGGTGTATTTACATCAAATGTCCAAGTTTGAGTTCTATTAGAATTACCAACAGTATCATTAGCATGAACTGTAACTATATGCGTTCCGGCATGTAATGCAGAAACATTAATACTCATTGACCAATAACCAGATTGGTTAATTGCAGCCTGATTATTACTAAAATTAAAAGCATTCCCAGTAGCATTATCAAATTCAAAAAGAACTAAACTAACAGCCGCAGTATTAACAACAGTTTGAATAGTTAAATCAGATATGGAAGCATTAAATGTTATATTATATGAAGAAATATCATATGTTACTCCACTAGTAGCCGGCTCATTGATTGTAACAACAGGAACAGTATTGTCAACAGTAACAGTAATTGATGCACTTTCATTAACTAAATGAGATTGATTAACAACAACTATTCCCACAGTAGTATTTGAATACGAAGTTCCGTTATAAATTAATAAAGTTAAATTATATACCCCATCAGGCAAGGAAGTAGTATCAAATGTAGTGTTAAAAAAAGTTTCATTGATAGTATTATAACCAGGATTAGCAATTGGGTATCCAGAACGATTAGTCGTGCTTACATTAGCCATAACAGAATAATTAGAAGTTAACTGCCACATAAAATAAATATTAGCAACGGATTGGTTATCAAGCACTTGAGCACTAAGATTAATGCTCCCACTAACATTCTGACCAGTAGTAGGATTTAACGAACCACCAATTAAAGTTGTAGGATTTAAAGTATGAGCTACCGCTAATACCATCGCTGCTAAAGCAACGACCACCAAAAACATAGAAATTAATTTCTTTTTATTATTCATTTTATATCAACCTCTTTTTATTTAACTTAATTATTAATATCAGTGAGTAAATCAAAGTCATTTATAAAAGTTTCTTTTTCTAGAAATTAGTTCTATGTCTGTAAACTATATGTTAAAAAATATAGTTGAAAAATTAAAAATGGACTTGCCGAGACTTTCGAAAATGATTCTCGCAGTGCGTTGGACTTTATGTCCAACTCGCTCTTGCGTATCAAATGAGCGTAACCATTTGGTCGAACTCGGGTCCCACGGCTGCCAGCCGTGAATAATAACCGTTATACTACAAGCCCAATTAAAAACAGAAATAATTAGTTTATTTATATAATTAACGAAAGAAAAAAAGAAAAATTAAGAATAAGTTGTTGGGCCATCTCCAGTGTATTTACATTCGTAATCTCCCCAACAAGTACTGCTGTGAGTAACGATTTCTTTCCAAGGACCATCCGGAACATTATCTGCATCAATAAATTTCCATGAAGTCAAATCCCAACCATCTAACCCCAAATAATCTCTTACTGCTGGCGAAACGTCAAACGCTGTAGGATGATCTGGATAATGGGTTTCTCGCCATGGCCGTTCCTCTCCAAAAACGTAAGGATAATCATTATAATGAGATGGTCCTGTATCTTCCCATTGACAATAAGCAGTTTTTCCGTTAAAACGAATTTCAATCCATCTATTTTTTAAGTAAGGGTTGTTGCCCCAAAGATTGATGTAATACTGGTCAGGAAGTTCTTTTATCCATTTATCAAACAAAATATTGTTCAAATTAGGCTTTTTAGTTCCGGCAGAAGTCCATTCATCGTAAGGCAAAGCGCAATAAAAAGGGTTTTCTTTTGGAGTAAATCCGCAAGGATGATAACCATTCCTACAATTAGGATTATCGACACCGCCGAAATGTTCAAGCCAATAACTATCCCAAGCACTATTATCGTTAGCTATCCAACTATTATCTTCAGAAGCTTTTTCTCCCACCCAAAAGTAAGTTGTTAAAATGTTTTCATGCAGAAAATATTCCTCTTTTTGATATTCACAACTATTATCATCCACATTAGCTTCTGCATTATAATTTAAAGCGTTATTATCCATACATCCTAAAACATCATAAGCGCAACTTCCATCCTCTACGTTAGCATTAGAATTAAAATTATTTGCATTCTTATCTGTACAACCTCGATATTGACAACTATTATCATCAATAGTAGCTTTAGAGTTATAATTGTCAGCTTTAGAATCAGTACAACCTAAGATATTACTTATAACCGGAACATTAACAACTGAATCTTTGATGCTACTTTTACTTTCTTTAGGTGATTTATATTTTTTAAAGTTAGTTAATTTGTTCTTATCTTTGTACCGAAAACGGTTAAATTTCTTAAATTTCTTCTTACTAATTACATTTAAAGTTTTTTTTGTAGTTAGTTTACTTTTTTTTCCGTTTCTTATTTGGCTAATTAATTCTTTCCTAACAAAGTTACGAGTTTCTTTGTATGTTGGCTTCTTTCCGTTTTTATATTTTTTAACAATAAATTTGCGAACAGTATCTTTAGCCAACTTTTTATCAACAATCCCTTTCTTTACTAATTTATTCTTATTAATTTGTTTGTAAGCATACTTCAATGAATTCTTGTAATCTTTTTTGTCAAACTTTGGTTCTGCTGCCAGAACATTTGTAGCTAATAAAAATGTAATTACGATGATTAACATACCTAGAACTATTTTTTTGTTTATCATAAACCTCACCCCAACAACCAGATATATCTTTTTATTATTTAATTGTTTTGGTGGAAATGATGGTGCAGAATAAGAAAATTTCAAACCATCCCCTTAACTTCCCTACTAGTTGTAGCCTGTTCAGCTTTCTTATCATCCCTGAACTTTAAGAATCTTGGAAATCGTAAAGCTAACCCATTTGCAGCTGTATGAAACGGACTTTTGGTAATCTCTGCTCCAAATACTTCTACAACTAAATTTGGAGAGAACCAAACATCTGCTTCCATTTCCTTCTTAAAAACTAATCTAGCGGGGGGTTTCTTTAATTCATGTTTCTTTAATTTTTTAGGTAACTCAGCTAAAACTTCATCAGTTAAACCAGTTCCTAACTTACAAAAGGTTTCAAATTGATCTTCTTTATCATTGTAAACTGCGCAAAGCAAAGCTCCGTAAACTCCAGATCTCTTGCCACGGCCATAAAAAGCGCCAACAACAACTAAAT
>CAZIMI010000108.1:0-4990 GCA_964540325.1 uncultured Methanosarcinales archaeon
TTTTGTCATTTTTTCTATTTCAAAGATTTATGAATATCTTTTTTCTTTAGGCTTTTGATAAAGATCCGGGCAACCCAAGTAATAAAAGCTTTTGGATTTTGCAAATAAAATTTGTGGTTGTTTACCCAGTGTTGGTAAATATATCTAATTAAGTTTGGTTTTTTTCTAGGATTTAGGTTGTAATCAGTATAAATAATTTTCTTAATTTTTGCTTTTTTAAGTTTTTTCAAGATTTTTTTGTAACCAATGCCACTTTCATTAATTATAGGTACAATAGCTAAATCAAAATCATTTTTCATATCGTTAATTTTTACGCTAGGAATACTCTCTTTTACGCTTTCTTTCAAAACGTCAATGAATAATGAACTACCCTCTGGGGGAATACAAACATTGTGTATTTTATGAATTATTAACCCTTCTATAAGATTTTTAAATTTTAACTTTAAGTATGATTTGTGAAATTGTAGAGCTTCATTTTCTTGTAGTTTGAATTCTTTTTTGAATGAATTTAACTTGTCTTCAATATAGGGTGTTTTTTTATTGATCAAATTATCTTTTTCGAAAGGGTCGTTCCTTATGTTGTAAAGCCACTCTTTTTTTGTCTCGTAATTGTAAATATACTTAAAATTTTGATTAATTAGTGATGTTACTCTTGATGGTTGAAAGATATAACGGTTGTCTGATCGGATAAATCTTTTCTTACTGAAACTTCTTTCCTCTTCTATAAGAGGCATTAAGCTTCTTCCTTTAAAATTAAATTTACTTGGTTCAATACCTAAAATATCAAGTATTGTTGGCGTTATATCTAATGCACTAATTTGTTCATTAATTTTCTTTATTGGTGAATTAGGAAATTTTATTAAAAGAGGAACGTAAAGGGCCCCATTATCCATATCAATATCATGCCCTTTTAAAATTCCAAAGTCTTTTTGTTCATGTGCTTTTGGTGAAATACCATGGTCAGAAGTGAATATTACTATTGAATTGTCGTAAAGATTTTCTTTTTTAAGTTTTTGAATAAGTTTAACGACATATTGAGTGACATTGGAATGGTTTGGGTAATGAACATAAAAGAAAAAAGGTTGCTTTATTTTATTGAGTATGTTAAAAGTGGTCTTGTCGGCTTCAGAAACCGACCAGTATCGTTTATAGTAATTTATACTCTTTGGTCGAAATTCTTGGCAATCACTTTTAAATAATGAGGTTAAAAACTTTATGTCCTCAAAAGCAGATAAGCTATGGTAAATCTGGTAATCCTTTTCTATTAGAATGGAAGGAAGGGAATCAAAATAATTGGAATCAAAATAAAAGGAATAATAAGTTCTACTAAGATAAAAAGATGGATAACTAGCCATCATAGCACCAACGGACATGATAGTACTTGGAGCTGAAGCAATTACATCTGTGAATTCTACACATTCTTTTGAGACTAGGTCAAAAATCTCTGGACGATCACTGGGGTCATTGTATTTACGATGTGGTCTAGCTCCGTCAATAGTAATCCAAATTATGTTTAATTTTCTCATAGTTGTTTAAATATTTTAAGGTATTGTTTCTCCAATTCCTCCCAAGTATATTTATGGGGTAATTGGCTTTTGTTCGATGGTTTTAAAATGTTATGCATAATTAATTCAACTAATTCATTGTCAGTTTTGAAAACTTTATCTGCAACTCTACTTACCCCTACAATATCTCTAGCAACAATAGGTAATCCACAGGCAGCAGCTTCCAATACTGTTTTTGGGAAACCTTCATTCCAGGCAGGATGTATCAATAAGTCAGCAGCTCGATAATAGTCTGCAGTTTTTTTTTGATCTACTGGTGGGATTAATTGTACTTTTGAAAATCTCTTAAGTCTTTGAGCATAGTTATCATCATCTTTGCCAACAAAGACAAACACGATATCTTTTTTCTTCTCAGTGATGATTGGTATTGTCTTAAGAAATGTGTCAATTCCTTTTCTTTTTTGTAGTGTTCCTACGTATAAAAGATAGTATTTATCAGGGTTCCATCCTAACTTTAGTTTAGACTGTTTTTTATCAATTGGAGGAATAAATAATGATTCATTAGTGGGTTGCAGTAGTATTCTTATCTTGTCACTTTTACACCCGTTTTTGATCAAATGCTGTTTCTGTTCTTCACCCATACATATTACCCTGTCACTAAATAACATCAGACGCATAAACCAGTTATAAGCCAAATATGCAATTATTTTAATCATACCTCTTTTAATTTTATAAGTGTCAAATCCTGCTCCTGAAAATCGGGCAATGGTCTTTATTCCAAATAACTTTCCGAAGATGACAATTAGAGGTGCTTGCCAGTCCGGATTTTGTACCGAGAAAAGTATTTTTGGTTTTTCTTTAAGACAGTAGTAGCAGAGATTTACGAAATCTCTTAAAAACCAGGTAAGCATATTTTTTCCTTCAATAGAAGTGTAGTTTTTTATCGAATATATTTTTCTAAGGTCTTCATTGGCATTGACGTTACCAATTAAGTCCAGTTGAAATTGTGAAGAAAGAATTTCTCCCATATTCTCCAAGTTGCTGCTGTAAGGAACTTGAAGTCCGAGTACACCTATTTTTTCTTTTTTTTCATTCATTTTCTTAATAATTAGAAGTATTTATCATTAATTATCCTTTTTATTAATAAAAAAATGTTGCCAATAGAGTTTTTCCAATCAAATAGCTTGGTAGTAAAGTCACTCTTTAAATCTTTTGCAATTGCTTTCCACATATTCGACTCGTTAATTAAATCTAAGTTATAATCAACTTTTAAGATTTTGGTACACTTTATTTTCCTTGCAGCTTTAAATATTTGATGATAGCCAATACCCTGGCGGTTGGCAAAAGGAATTATAACTAAATCGTAATGTTTTTCATTAATCTTGTTCAATTTTTTCTTTAAGTCATGATAAGTTAAATTAGAAAAAATGAAATTGATACTTTTTGGTTCAGCATTTACTCTTTCTGTTGGACTTCTTTTTGTGATCAAGTCTACTGAAGCTCCCTTAAACGATTCAATGGTGTTGCTTAAGATGATGTTAACGAATGATTGATTTGAAGTTCCAAATATTAAAATTTTCTGTGTCTTTTCAGTATTGATCTGGTTTAGTAAAGCTTTAAATTTTTTTTTAAGGTAAATTTCCTGTAATACGGTAGCTTTTTTTTTAGAAAGCGTCAACTCTGCTTTAAACTCGTTTACCTTACTAGTAATCTCTTCGTTTTTAGAATGAATTAAATTGTTTTTTTCATGTTTGTCAGCTTGGAGGTCGAAAAATTTTTCTTTCACTCCTAAGACTTCGTCAAAGTAACAGACATATTTATATCTCTCACCTTTTAATGAAGTAATCTTATTGGGTTGGAAGCAATACCTAGTATCTGTTCTAATTTTACGTTTTGGAGTTCTCTCCCCGCCAATAATCTTTAATAGGTTTAAGCCTTCAAACCCATATTTTTCATAAGAAATCCCTAAAATTTCTAAAATTGTGGGGGCAATATCCAAAGAACTTACCATTTCTGTTATTTTAAGTCCTTTGGGACAACCAGGATATTTGATTAACAATGGCATCATAATATTATCGTCAGTTACAAAAAGGTCATGCCCTTCCAAAACTTTTTGTTTTAATGATAATTTTTCTCTTCTAGGATCAGGATATCCATGGTCCGAGCACAAAATGATTATGGAATTCTCGTAAAGATTTTTTTCTTTGAGTTTTCTTAAGACGAATTCTACCTTTTCTGAAGCTAGTTCCTTGTTAGTTGGAACGTCATAGTGAATGTATAAGAAAAAGGGCTCTTGGATTCCTTTTTCAATCAATTCTAAAAAAATAGAGTTAATTTCTTCTTCATCCCACATCTTGTGTTTGTTAATTTTTTTCGGCCAGTATTTTTTTTGGACATGGTATAAAACGTGACCCATTTTTTTTCTTGCGGTAGGATAATGGTGAATCGTATAGTTGTTGTAGGAATTTATTCTTAAGATGTTTGTTAGAGGTATAAACATTTCTTCGTCATATTTGAATACTTCAAAGTCTCTACTGAGATAATAAGCAGGTCTGCTTGAAATCATTGCACTCATGGACATTAAAGTGCTCACGGCTGAGGATACCGTATTTTTAAATTCAACGCCCTCTTCAGAAAATTTTCTCATGACTTCTAAAAATCCGTATTTGTCACTGCTGGGATTGTTTCTGATACTGTCAACAACTATCCAAATAATGTTTAGTTTTTCCATTTTAGTTTTTTATTACTTGTTTTTCTCCTTTTGGAATTATATTCTTTTTATTTAGAATAAAATTAAGATAGTTTTTCAACATGATAATCTTATTGGGGTGAGATTTTATCCTACCAAGAATTTGCATAAATGATGTTGCACTGTAAATATATGCATAATCAAAATGTTTGAAAAAAACTTTGTCTGATAATGTTTCTCTTATGAAATGGGGAGTGAATTGATCAAACTTGCCCCACTTAAGGTTCTTATCAATAATTCCTTTATTTTCAGCGAACTCCCATAGTACTGAATGAGGATAAGGAGTGAGAACAAAGAAAATCGCTCTATTTAATTGTAGTTCTTTTGCAAATTTTATAGTTTGCCATAAAGTATGAATTGACTCTTCAGGGAAGCCTAATATAAAATTACCTCTTATTTTTATTTTTGCTTTTTTTGCAATTTTGACAGCTTTTCTGACGTCGTCTAAATTAGATTTTTTTTCAATAAACTTAAGATATTTTGGAACTGCTGTTTCTATCCCAAAAGTGATTTGAGTACAACCAGCTTTTTTTAATTTTTTGTACATTTCTTCATTAGCTGAGTCTACTCTACCTTGTAGTTGAAATTTAATTTTTATTTTGTTGTTGATTATTAAATCACATAGTTTTTCAACTTCTCTTTTGTTCATAGTAAAGTTATCATCAACAAATTGGAAATGTTTTATCCCATAATGATCAATAATCTGTTTAATCTCTTGGAAAATGTTCTCCGCACT
>CAZIMI010000109.1:0-4978 GCA_964540325.1 uncultured Methanosarcinales archaeon
ATTATTCAAGTACATTGTCAGATACAATAAATATTTCACTTGATTCTGATGCGCCGGGTATTTGAGTGGTTTATAGATATTGTTAGGGTGTTGCTTATGTAAATGTCAGAGATTTTTTGCTCTTGACATTTTTTTATCCTTATGCTAAGTTAAGCGCATAAATAAAAAAAGTTTAGATATATGACTAATTTAAGCGTAAAAGTCATAGAATATAAATATATCCTTGATTATGTAAAATCAGGGTGTGTTATTGCCTTAATTTATCAAAAGTCATTTTAAACGCCTGAAATATGGGCGTTTTTTGGTTAGAATAAAAAGTTGTTATTATACAATTTTTTATTCTAAAATTAATATAACTATTATTATGAAAAGAAAAAAAATATTAATAACAGGATCACTTGGACTAGTTGGCATGGAATCAGTAAGATATTATTGTGATTTAGGATTTTCTGTTTTAGGCATTGATAATGATATGCGAGCATATTTTTTTGGGAAGAAAGCCTCAACTATAGTTAATCAATCCTTGTTAGAAAAAAAATATAAAAATTATAAACATTACAATATTGATGTTAGGAATGATAATAAATTAAAAAATATTTTTAAAAAACATTCTTTTGATGCAATTATTCATGCAGCGGCACAACCTTCACACGATTGGTCAAACAAAAAACCGTTTATTGATTTTGATATTAATGCTATGGCTACTTTTAAATTATTGGAATTATTTAAAAAATATTCACCAGAAGCAACTTTTATTTTTGTTTCTACAAACAAAGTATATGGAGATAAAGTTAATTTTTTGCCTTATGTAGAATTAGATAAACGTTTTGAATTTAAAAAAAATCATAGACTATATAATGGTATTACTGAAGATTTTGGAATAGATTCAACCATGCATGGTTTTTTTGGAACATCTAAATTAGTGGCTGATATATTAGTCCAAGAATATGGAAAATTTTTTAATTTAAAAACAGGAATCTTTAGATGCGGATGTATAACAGGATCAGCACATAAAGGCGCAAAGCAACATGGATTTTTGGCATACTTGGTTAGATGTATAAAGAATAACTATAAATATACTGTATATGGATACAAAGGAAAACAAGTAAGAGACAATATTCATGCTTATGATTTAGTATCCGCTTTTAATCATTTTATATTGTCACCTAAAATAGCTAGCGTTTATAATATGGGAGGATCTAGACACGCCAATATCTCTATCTTGGAAGCTATAGAAATAATTGAGTCATTGACAGGTAAAAAATTAAGAAAGGATTATTGTGAACAAAACAGAAAAGGAGATCATATTTGGTATATAACAAACATTAATAAGTTTAGTTCTGATTATCCTGGCTGGGCTTATAAATATAAAATTGAAGACATTCTAGAAGAAATAATAAAAAATAATTAATATGTCAAAAGTAAAAGATTTAAAATGTTTACTTCCATGGAGTAGCTTAGAAATTTTTCAAGATGGCTCTGTTTATTTTTGTTGTCCAGCTTTTTCTAAAAAACAATTAGGAAATATAAATAAGAATAGTTTATTAGAAATTTGGAATAGCAAAAGTGCTCAAAAAATAAGAGAAAATCTCATTAATAATAATTTTGAAAAATCCTGTAAAGTTAACTGCCCTCGTTTAGTTGATAATAAATTTTTTATTTTTAAAGATATTCAATTTTTTAATAAAAAAGGCAAAACTAATAAATTTTTAAATAATTTAATATTAAAAGAAAAAGAAATCAAGAGAAAAGATTTAGTATTGAAATCAATGCCATTAAGGATAAACTTGTCTAACTGGATGTTATGCAATTTAAATTGTAAAATGTGTTTTTCTCAAAAACACAATCAAGTAATACCTAATCATGTTAAAAAATTAAATAAAGAATTGCCTATCTTTTTACCCTATTTAAATGAAATAATTCTATCTGGAGCTGGTGAACCATTTTTAAGACCAGATGCTTTTAATTTAATGAAAAATTATGATAGTAATTTATTTCCTCATTTGAATTTTGCTGTAATAACAAATGGGACTCTTTTGAATAAAAAATGGAAATTCGTTAGTCATTGTAATTTTAATTGGTTTAATATATCAATTGATGCAGCTTCTGAAAAGACATATAAAAAAATAAGAAAAGGTGGAGATTGGAATGAACTGCAAAAATCTTTGAAGTTGTTATCTAAATTAAAAACTAATAAAAAATTTGAGGTACAAATAAGCATGGTTGTGATGAGAAGTAATTATCATGAAATTCATGATTTTGTAAAAATGGGAAAAAAGTATGGTTTTTTTGTTACGCTTTCAAAAGTAAGAGGCAACATTTCTGATAATGAAAATATTTTTACTTCCAGCTTAAACAAAACGATTGAACCAGAGTTGAGGAAAATATTTTCTCACTCAATTATGAAAGATGTTAGAATGCCTGAATTTTTTAATTTATTAGATAAAAAACATGAACACTAAAATCGCAATCATTACATTAGGAGGCGATTCATATTATAGGCAATCTTTGGCATTAAAATTATTTTTTGCCAAAAAAGCTTCCAAAATATTTATTATTGGAGAAGATAGTTTTTATTTTGAAAATAATAATACTGAAATGGTAAATAAAATTGAACTTTTTAAAGGAGCAAAAGTTTTTAATGTTGAATATAAAAATAGCAAAAGTACTTTATTGGATGCTAAAAATATTATAAAGATTATTAAAAAATATGAATTTGATAAATATTTAATAATAACATCAGATTATCATTTAAAAAGAGTTGTATATACTGTAAATAAATTGTTGCCTAAAGATTATCTATCAAAAATTGAATTTAAAACTACTAAAAATGGTTTAAATTTTTCAAAAAAAATATTAGAACATATTAAATTTTTTTATTATAAAATATTATTATTAAGATATGAAGTATAGCTTTGTTATACCAACACATAACTCAAAACAAACAATACAGGAATGTATTGTAAGTATTGAAAAACAAAATTGTGAAAAAGAAGTTATAGTTGTAGATGATAATTCAACAGACAATACATGCAATATAATTCAAGATAAATTCAATTGGATTAAAATTTATTTTGTTAACTTTGAAAGTGCTGCTAAAACAAGAAACTATGGAGCAAACAAGACAAAATATGATAATATTGTTTTTGTTGATTCGGATATAATTTTAGAAAAAGATTGGATTAATAAAATGAGTAGTCATCTTAAAACATGTGATATGGTTATTGGCGGAATGGAAAAAACAAGAGAAATGAATTTGAACATTTTAAATTTTCGTCCTGCTGAAAATTTTACTTTAATTAAAAAAGATATATTCAATAAAGTAAATGGCTACAGAGAATGTTATAAAAAATCGGGAGGAGAAGATGTGGATTTGCTTTTGAGAATTTTAAAAAGGGAATATAAAGTTTTTTATCAAAAAGTGAATTTTGTTCATGTGGCTAAAAATGATTTTAAAAAAATTTTATTTAGAATACACGCTAATTTAAAAATGAATTTAAAAAATCTTGATACTTTTATTTGTTGGTATTGGCTGATAAGAAAATTTAGTGGTTTTGTTTTTATTGTTTTGTTTTATAATTTTTTAAAAAATAAATTTAAAAATGAGAATTCTTCAAATTACAGAAAACTTTCCTCCAAATCACCTGGGAGGAGCTGAAATTAGTTGTAAATTAATTAGTGAGCAACTAGAAAAAAGAGGACATGAAATTCATGTTCTAACTAACTATTGCAAAAAACAATGTGATAAAAAATCTAATATTATATATTTTAAAAATAAAAGTTATTGGGGATGTAATGACTCTAAGGATTTGTTAGACGATTATGCTGAATTAAAAAAAATAGCAAAAGAAATAAAACCAGACGTTATTCATTTACATTTATTTGAAAATTATTTACATGGAACTATGTTTTTGGCTAGAGATTTTCCATTAGTCTACACTGCTCATAACTATACCTTTCTTTTACCAAATTATTTAAAGATTAATTATTTTTTTAAAAATCTTAAAGATTTTTTCAGTATAAAATTCTTAATATTTTTTAAACATTTAATTTTACTTGATCGAAATTATATAAATAAAGTAATTTCTGAAAATTTACCTCTTATTAAAAAAATAATAATTCCATCTGAATTTGCAAAACATAAATTTGAATATTTTAAATTTAATAATTTAAAACTAATTTATAATGGTATTTTAAATAGTTACCCAAAGAATGCAGCTAAAAATAATCCTGATGAAATTTTATATTTTGGACGCATTGAAAAAGAAAAAGGAATTAAGTATCTTATAAAATCAATTAAACAATTAATGATTCTACATGAAGATATTAAATTGACTTTAGTTGGAGAGGGTAATTATTTAAATACAATAAAAAGAATTATTAAAAAAAATAATATAGAAGACAGAGTAAAGATTATAAAAAAACAAGATGAAATTAATCTATCAGAATATAATGGTATTGTTATATATCCATCTATTTGGGATGAAAATTGTTCAATGTCAATTTTAGAGGCTTTATCAGCTGGTAAAATAGTTATATGCACAGCTAGAGGTGGCAACCCAGAACTTGTTAAAGATTTATTTAATGGGCTCATTATAAATGAAAGAGATTATAATGCTATTACGAAAAAGATATTAATTTTAAAAAAGTATACTGGATTAAGAAAATATTTAAGTTATAATGCAAAAAACATGTATAATGAGAAATTCTCTATAGACTACCAAGTTAATCAACTAGAGCAAACTTATCGAGAAATTTTATGAAAGTAATTTTTTTTACAACTGAAAGCAGTAATTTGCCAGGGGCTAGAAGATGCTATGCCTTTTCTAAAGGTCTTGCTAAAAAAGGAATAAAAACAGAAGTGATTTCATGTGCTGAATATTTGAATACTAGTTCATTAAAAAAATTATATATAAATGATATAAAAAAAATCTTAATACAGATTAAAATATATAAAAGAATTTTTAAAGAAAAAGAC
>CAZIMI010000110.1:0-4973 GCA_964540325.1 uncultured Methanosarcinales archaeon
ACGAAACTAACAGGAACTTCCGATGTTATGTGCAATATTTCTCGTCGACTACCGATAATTTTATTAGCATCTCATGTCTAAGATAATTAAAATGAAAGAAAAGTACTACGTTGATACGTCAATCTGGATGGATCTTGTTGAAGATAGAAAAGGTTACAATAACGAACCATTAGGGAGTTATGCTCTTAAACTCTTCGCTATGATTAAAGCCAAGAAACACAAAATGGTTGTTTCTGATCTTTTAGTTAGAGAGCTAGAGTCAAAGTATTCAATGGAAGAGATTAATGGTATGATGCTTCCATTTCAAAAAATAATGGAAAAAGTTTTTGTTACTACTGAGCAACGTGATGAAGCAAAAAAGATTGCTAAAGAAAGAAATCTACCTCCTGGAGATGTGCTCCATGCAATTATTGCTAGAGACAACAATTACATTATGATTACAAGAGATAAACATTTCAGAGATCTATTAGATATTACTAAGCATTCTAAACCAGAAGAAATCATATCAACTTCTTAGAAATTTCTTCAAATGCTTTAGCTCTTATCTTTTCATAATCATCCTCTGTTGTTTTCTTCTTAACACTACCTTTCAAATGAGCCAGCTCCATCATTGCTTTCTTTAACTTAATCGCTTCAACTTTTTCTCTAAGAGCATTCCTAATAAACTCAGTTCTATTTTGGTAGCCTTCGTTCTTTACGACGTTGTCTACTTCTCCCAAAAAGATATTATCTATCTTGACAGTTATCATTTCCGTTACCATATAGTCATTGTATATACAATGAATATATAAACTTTTCTGTCATTTTTTAAAAAACACATGAATCAACTATAAATTGATCGCTGTAATAGTCGACTGCGTCATACTGTGCCTACGCTTCGCTTCGGCATTTTTTCTTGCAGAAAAAACACATAACAGCGATTAAGAGGAAAATTCTTGCAGAATTTTACCCAAATTTTTTTCTCAGGGGTGCCGAGAAAAAAATTTCTCTTAATCGCGATGTTAGGCGTAATCTTTTATTTTCCTTTGTGGGAACGACAAAGTAACCTGAGCACTTGACGGGATTAGCTTCGTTTAGCGAGGACAAAACAAAGAAAACAATTGCTACGCAACTGAACATAACATATGCTAAACGGTTCACTACGTTCCGACCCAAATTTTTTCTTGTAAACTTATAACAGAATCGGGGCGGGAAAACAAAGTTTTTTATATTAAACATGATTAACTTAAGATATGGCTAACAAAGTAGCAAAAGAGGCAAAACATGCAATAGAATGGCTTGCAGCAGAATTTAAATTTCTTCAAAAGCTTCACGATGATCTAAATAAAATAGAAGATGAACCAATTGAAGAACAAGAGAAAGAACTAAAAAAAGATGTTCAAGTTGTTCGCTATATTGGTAGAGCTGAAAGAAGAGTAGAGGGAGACGTTAAAGATATTATTGAACAGTTAGAATCTGCAAAAGCTGAAAAAATTTCCTCTGACGAATTTGATCAGCTTCTTCAAGAATTAGAAGTGCCTGCTCATCAATTAGTTAGAGATGGTTCTTTATATGTTGGAAAATTAAGAGAGCAACTTCAAACATTAAGAACAGATACAGCTATTGCAGAAAAATATCCTGATAAAGTCCATAAAACCCAAGTTCAAAGTGAGATTAAGAAATTAGAATCCGAAGTTGAAAAACTAGAAGAATGGGTGGCTGCTTTAGATGTTGCTTTGAAAAAGACTTATACAATTTTTGAAAAACAGATGCCTTTCTCTTATAGTCCTCTCAAAAGAAAAGCAAAAGAACTCTATCGTAAAATCCATCCAATCCCTGGATCACCTTACACAATTGGAAAAATTGATAATATTTGCGCGGTGAATCTTGTTCCTCCTGCTAAATTGATTAAATTCTTCAAAAGATGTTTAAGAATTCTGGCAAAATTAAAAAGAGAAAACATTGGTGATTATTTGGAATTTGGCGTTTTTAATGGTTCTTCAATTTCCAGCATGTATTTTGCTAGAGAAGAGTTAGGGCTTTCTCAAGTGAGATTATTTGGATTTGATGGATTTCAGGGATTGCCTGCCAGTGCTGATAAAGAAGATGCAGGAGTTTTCAAAAGTGGTTTCTATACTTGTTCATATCCACAAATGATAGAATGCCTCAAAAAAAGAAAAATTGATCCCAAAAATATGACTTTCGTTAAGGGATGGTATGAAGAT
The DNA here is from genome assembly GCA_964540325.1 of uncultured Methanosarcinales archaeon. Classification (GTDB taxonomy): domain Archaea; phylum Nanobdellota; class Nanobdellia; order Woesearchaeales; family GW2011-AR9; genus JABJOX01. The sequence goes on from CAZIMI010000110.1 coordinate 2,205, forward strand.
ACTCTCAACGAAAGAACCAAAAGAAAATTGGGGATAAATAATATTGGCATTGCTTTTATTGATTGTGATACTTACAAGTCTTCTAGAACGGTCTTAGATTTTTTAGGTCCACTCTTAACAAAACCAGCAATTTTATGTTTTGACGACTGGAAGTTGTATGATTTGGATTTAAAGAAAGAGGGAGAATATCGCTCATTTAACGAGTTTCTCTTAGAAAATAAACACCTTAAAGCTAAACCAATCAAATCTTATAACAGAAAATCAAGAACATTTCTTGTTCAACCCCTTTAATATTGAGCAACAACACAATCAATAATTCCTAAATCGCTTAGTTTTTTTTGTTGTTCTCCTGTTAAAACTTCTAATGCTTTTTCGTATCTTGAATTATCATTCTTTTCAGGGTCAGAAAATATTGAAGAGTATTTTTCTTTACTCCTCTGGATTGGGTCACATTCTACAGCTTCTCTTATTTCATCTTCTGAAGCTTCATTTTCATGTGCTATCATCCAAGTTGAATCTTTTCTATTTTGTCTTACATAATCAAAAGCAAAATCAGGAGTCAATCCATATACAATAATCTTCTTTGGTTCTCTTCCAGCATAATTTGCCCAAGTTAAAACGATTCCAATATGGAGCCCATTATTTGATGGAATAAATTCTGGTGTTGGAGTTGGATCGCCAATCCCATTCACAAATCCAGACACAGAAGCCATATATCCTCCATCTTCAACATTACCAATTGGTGCAACTAATCTATCCTGCAATGGAATTTCAATTCCAAATTCTCTACTGGCAGTTCTACTTTGAGCAATAGATGAGCAAAAACCACCAGCTACACACCCCCAATTAAAAACTAAACCAAATCTTTCATCTCTTAATTGGCTTCTTTCATCCCCAATAAATGCCATATCTCCAAGATAATGAGTCATTTCTTCTCTTCTTCCTGCTAACATTGGATAAAGTTGTGCTTCCCCCAATTTTTTCAAATCTTCTACTTCAGGAATTTCATTACAGAATTTATTCCAATCAGCTTCTAGAACGTAAGCAGTTGCTCCTAATTTGTAAAGAGCATATGATGGAATTGGAAAATCTCCGCCACCAATTTCTAAAGTTCTAATATCTCTACTTAATCCTAAAGAATCCAAAAACTCTCCCATTACAGCAATTGCACTTTCTGGATCTCTGGCATACCTTCTGCCATTTGAATTTTCAGCCAGTTTAGGAAAAATATGCCTAAATGGGCTAGCTTCTCTTTCTGTAATAATCTCTAGTTGCATAAAAACACAGAATTAGCACTCATTTTTAAAGCTTTTGTTAGTTGTTACTCAAAAGTAAAACATTATCTCGCTAATCTCCGAAAAACTTTAATCGCTTCATCGTCATTCATTTGTTTTGGAGGAGATTTCATCAAAAATGGACAGGCTTTTTTTGCTTCTTTCTGCCTTTTCTTATCAACTAATAATTTAGCCATTCTTATAGCATCAACTACTGTACCAGCTCCATTAATACTAATTTCATCTTCAATTACAGCCGCTATAGAATAATCTGTATTTCCAAAGATTTTTCCACCAATTGACAAAGTAACTATTTTATGACCTGATCTTCTTCCAGTATAAGCAAAACTTACTTTTGGCTTCACTTCCTTTCCGATAAATTTTGAAAGTGTCTCCCTCTTTGATTTTTCTTTTGATTCGGGACGATGTAAAAGATTAAAATGGTCAGCATTTCCTCCACGATTATCTTGTTCAGAAGTTACAACTTTTACTCCACGTTTCTGCAATATCTCCAATAAAACACGATTAAGCATAGTCGCTCCAAGCTGGCTTTTTGTATCATCCCCTAAAAGAACTAATCCTTTATCCTGAAACCTCTTTCTCCATTTTGGAACTGTCATGAGAGGAGTTGGTATGCAATTAACAAAACTACAACCAGCTTTAAGAGCAGCTTCAGCATAGAAATGTGTTGCTTCCTCACTTCCTGTTGGAACAAGATTTACAAGAACATGAGTTTTTGTCTTTTTCAAAACATCAGCAACATCTATGGCTGGTTTTTTACTTTCTTTAACCCAAGAACCTTTCATCTGCTCAATAACACCATCAAGAGTTGGACCCCTATAAACAATTGCTGGATATTTAATCGGAGAAATTATCCGTTTTGTAACATTAAAACCCTTAGAGATAGCACTATGCAACTTCTTGCCAACTTTCCTTTTATCTACATCAAAAGCAGCCACAAAATTAATATCTTTAACCTTATAATTACCAATACGTGGATTTATCAATCCAGTCTCTTCTCTAGGATTTTTTGTATAATAAGAAACTCCCTCTACTAAAGCCTTAGCTAAACTACCAACACCAATAATAGCTACATTGATTTTCTTCATTTTGCCTCTTTTTAACATTAACTATTACTTTCTTCTTTAAAAAATTAACTAATTTATCCGCCCCGATTCTGTATTTTACTCTGCTACGCAGGAATTTATTAAAGAAGTTTACAAGAAAAAACTACGTCAGTCCCTAAAGCATCGGCACTGAAATAACTCTGCGACTTAATGTTCTTCCACTTCGTTCCAGAACTTAAGTCTTGGTCTCCCCACTCTGGTCGGGTAATGGATGTCCTAACTGGATGTGTTACTCGATAAAATCCGCTTCTATAAATCGATGTCGTAACAGTTCACCCTCCCGCGTAGGTCGACGAGTATAACAGGAACCACCGTTATGCGTAATCTCTTATTTTCCTTTGTTGTGCCACCAAAGTAACCTGACCACT
>CAZIMI010000111.1:0-4931 GCA_964540325.1 uncultured Methanosarcinales archaeon
ATTTCAGAATTATAGCTAATTCTTTAACTTTCTCCAACTCTTCCTCTCCAGTTAAAGGAACTTGATGAAAATGTACTGCAATTACTTCTAAACGATTTTTCATCAGATGTCCGGCAACAACAGAGTCAAAGCCACCAGATAAGAGCAAAATACCTTTTTCAGTCATTTTTCGGAATTCTCCAGCTTTTTATGTTATTATTAAGTTGATATTTATAGGCTTTTCCCAAACGAAAGCGTAAAAGAATATTACAATCACCTAAAAAATTAGCATATTTTTGTAATGTACCCAAATGTGGTTTATGAATTAGTTCTCTTTGTAAATCATACAAAGTTTTCTCACGATATAAAAATAATTTTAGAAAGTCACCCAATTTAATACTAATATTCTGATTTGAGAATTGATTTAAATTATCTACAGCACACCCTACTGATTCTGGCTGATATTGGAATTTTCTTATCAATAATTGCTGTTTTATTGAACTTTCAAAAAATAAAAAGCTAAGATTACTATTCTTCCTCTTCCTTAGTTTAATGGTGTAACAACCTCGCTTATCTTGATTATAAGAACAGCTAAAGACTATTCCCTTTTTCCCAAAGTAATTTGATAAATCAAAAACCATAATCTTGCTTTTAGTTTGTAAATTTATATTTCCATCAAGTTCTACAGATCCATCAAATTGAAGGAACCCTCTGACAAAAGCATCCTGAAAGAGTATTGGCGAATTTTTAATAATAGAAGGAATTCCAATGGTATTGGTTTTAGATCCATGATTAAAACCTACAAACTTAATAAGATATCTTATTATGATTTTATTTGCTACAGTTAATGTCCAAGCATTAACTCCTTTAAACTTCTTTAAGGAATAACTACGACCAAAGTTTCGAGAAATATTATTTTTTATTGATTCTAATGCATCTTTATGGGCATCAGTTATTCGGAAAAAGTAACTAACTTTTAATCTTTCAAATGATTTCTCTTTTTTAGCAAGAGAAAGAAGAGTTTTAGCATAACTTTCATTTAAACACATTGTCATATAAAATCTTTCTATAGAATGATCATAGTAAATCTTCGCTTCTTTACTAAATTTATCTTTAATTGATTTTCTAATTTGATTGTCTGGTTTACTTTTAAAGATAATGTTAAACCGTAAAGGTAAAGTTCCGTCTGCTGCATGTGCTCCAGCAACTTCACATAAAGATTTAGTTAAATATTTTAATGCTTTAATCTTTTTAGAAGTTGGCCCAGAAGTTTTTAGATAAGTTATTCCAAAATTTATATCTTCAATAATATTGGAACTATTTAATGATAGCTTTAACAACTCCAAGAATAAGGGTATTGCAAACCAGTTTTTCCTAAAACTAATATAACTCTCTATCAGATCATAAGAACAGTTTAATTTGCTTTTTAGAAAGTTAATGAGTTCTTTTTTATAAACAAATTTTGAAAGAGCTTCACTCAATAAACTTTCAATGGTTTTCTTAGTCTCATCATTAATATCAAAACAAATCCATGAAAAAGGTCTTAAGTCTATTCTTTTATCATGAAGTTCAAGTAAATTAAAGTTCTTAACCATTTTAAATCATTAAACTAATTAAAGTTGAAATTGCCTAAGTGATTTTTGTTCTGGATTCAAACAAGAATAACGATTTAGCAATTGAAACCATTTTAAGTGATTAAAAATTAAGAATGGATTTACAAATTTAACTAAATGGGCCACCGCTTTTTCCATAGAAAAGAGAGTAAACAAACTAATTTATAAGATTTATTGTTTCTGAGAAGCAAATATCATTAGAAACTAATAAACTTTATATAAAGTAAATGATTCTTTAATAAAATTAAAATTAAATGAAGGTGATATATAATGGCAGATAAAAAAGAGGAAATGGAAGATTTAATTAAAAAAGAGATGAAAGAAGAAAAATTTCTAATGCGAGAGGATTATAATTTCGATAAATTAATGAAATACATTGAAAAAAAGAAGAAGGAAAAAGCTCTTAGAATGGTAAGAATTATGGGGAGATTTGAAAGAAGACTTGAAAGAGTACATCAAAAAATAGGAAAAGCTATTGAATCTTGGGGAGTAGAAAAATTACCCCAAAAAGAAAGAATGATTTTTGAGAGCGTCAATGCAAAAATAAAAGTTTTCGACGCAGATTTGGTTGCTAATGTCTCCAGAATCGGAGGACAACTCCAAAAAATAATTGAAAAAGAAGACTGGAAAGGTGCTGCTAATAAAGTCAAGAAATTAGAAAATGAAATTGAAGCTTGGCTTTACTTAGATAAAGAACTAATCCATCTTGAACACGAAATCATAGAACATATGGATTTAAACACAATTAACTTAATTAAAGAACCTCATTTGGGGATATACAAATATTCTAAGCATAATGTTAGTGTTTTAGCAGAGGACTTTTCTAGAAAACTAAAAGCAGGTCTACTCGAATGGAAGCCAGGCAATGTAGGAATAAAAGCTATGAAAGATTGGATGAAAACAATTCCTCAAGCAGATTGGAAACACACTCCAGTAGGCAATTACGAAGACCAGAGCTATACCAGTAGATATACTCAAGTCACAATAAGAAATGATCTTGATCAACACGCTAAACCTATTCAAATCATTACGGGCGATCGTGAACATGCTTTAAGTGTTTATCAAGACGGAACAGTTACGCCTTACAAATCAGGAACAATATCCCCTCTAAAGTATTCAGATTTCCGGGGAGATAATATGACCTATAAAGAAATGAAAGCAAAAGGCCTTGTTCGAGAACATAGTTATGGAGACAATCCCAGAGAAGGCGGACATTTAAGTAACGTTCCACTAAGTGAAAGGAAAGGGACTCACTGGACAAGTAGACATTGGGCTTAAGAAGATTTTATCTTCTTTCCCATACAGAAACATTTATTAACTTTTTTTTTATCTTATCCTAAATGAAGAAATTATTGCTGATAGCTTTACTTCTCTTAATCCCGCTAGCCTTAGCAGAAGATAACCTTTACTTATACGATTCTTTGGAATTATACTTAGATATTAACGGAGAATTTAACCTTAAAAAAGAAAGCAACTCCGCTTCTTTAAAAGAAGTATCTGCTAAACTGCTGCTTTACCCGCAAGAAAGTTACCGGCAAAAGATATTAAGTATGGACACAGCAGGAGAACCTGAAGGTGATTTGGTTTTCTTCGAATGGAATGATCAGAAAATTGAAGAGAAAAAGTTTGGTTATTCAGCAATAATCAAAACAAACAATCAAAGAGTAGAAGTTAATACTGAAATCCCTTTCCCATTAAAAGGAATTGATAAATACAAGAAATATCTTCTCCCTACAGAAACAATTGATTCAGATAATAAAAAAATCATCCAAAAAGCAACTGAACTTGTTGAAGGTGAAGATGATGCTTTCAAAGCAGTCTTTAAATTGGCAAGTTGGGTGGAAGAAAATGTGAAATATGACTTAAACACTTTAACCGCAACTGCTTCCCAGAAAGCTTCTTGGGTTTTAGATAACAAAAATGGAGTTTGTGATGAGATGACTTCTTTATTTATTGCTATGGCCCGTGCGGTAGGAATCCCGGCCAGATTCGCATCTGGAATATCATACACCACTTCTGAACTATTCGAAGAGAACTGGCAACCGCACGGTTGGGCAGAAGTTTACTTTCCAGAGGTTGGCTGGGTAGATTTTGATATTACATTCGGCGAGTATGGTTATGTCGACGTCACCCATATAAAACTCAGAGACGGATTTGATCCCGCTGAACCAGCCACAAAGTATGAATGGTTAGCTAACGACGTTATATTAGAAGTTAAAGATTTAGATTTAGCTGTCAATATAAAAAAACAAGGCAACCCAGAAGAGGAAGAAATCTTTCTGGAACAAGAAATCTTAGCAGAAGAAGTAGATTTTGGTAGTTACAATTTAATTAAAGGAGTTATGAAAAACTCTGCCAATTTTTATACGGCAACAACTTTACAACTAGCAGTACCAGAAGAATTAGAAGTTCTGGGCAGAAACAAACGTACAATCCTTTTAAGCCCTAAAGAAGTAAGGGAAACTTTTTGGATAGTTAAAGTTGCTGAGAATTTAAATCAGAATTCATGGTATCAATTCCCTACTTTAATTTACTCAGAAAAAAATGTTACAGTTAGAGACAGTTTCAAAGCCCAGGCAGGAAAGAATTATTATTCAGAAGCAGAAATTAAAGAATTAACTGTTAAAGACGAAGAGAAAACTTATTCACGTAAAGTATCTTTTATTTGCACTTATCCAAAAGAACTAAAATTAAAAGAAGAAGCAGATGTTGAATGTAGCTTGAAGAACTCTGGCAACACTAACCTTAAAAAAGTAAATTTTTGTTTAAGCGATGTTTGTGAAATTGTTGATTTGCCAATAAATCAAAAAGAAACCACAAAAATTGTTATCAAAGCTGAAAAAGTTGGCTGGAACAAAATAATTATCAGTGCGGAAAATAATGAAGTTGAAAAAAAATCCTCTTTAGAATATTTAGTGCTTGACGAACCAAAAATCGATGTCAAAGTTATTACGCCGGAAGTTATTAAGTTTGGTGAAAAATTTACCATTAACACAATCTTGGAAAAAATTTCATTTGCTGATCCAAAAGAACTTAGTGTTATTGTCAAAGGAATGGGCGTTGAACACCGCTGGGAAATCACTGAGTTAAAAGAAAAAGAAGAACTCGAATTAGAGATGAGTGGAGAAAGAATCGCTAAAAACAATCTATTTAAAATTACGACAACATGGAAAGATAAAGAGGGGAAAATATATTCCAACAAACAAGAATTAGCAGTTGTTGGAGAAGCAGAAGATTTTTTTGGCAAGATAAAAATACTAATTAATAGTATAATTAGTTGGTTTTATTAAAGTAACAAAATAAAGAACGCCCTATCCCCGGGCTAAAGCCACGGGGCAT
>CAZIMI010000112.1:0-4876 GCA_964540325.1 uncultured Methanosarcinales archaeon
TTGGTTTGTTGTTGACAACGAATCTGATTTAGATGTTTTAATTAGTTTCTTAGAGAATAATGATGTGAGAATTAATTTATTATTAAGACTGAAACTTAAAGAATTAACTGTTCGTACAGAACGATATTTTGTTTTCGGAATGAATGCAGAAGTAATCAACAAAAGAATTCGTGAATTAAGATCTAATCCTAAAATTAATCAGTTAGGAATACATTTCCATCGCAAAACTCAAAACATGAGTGAATGGAATTTACAATATGAATTGTCTAATATTCTTGATGAAGATACTTTTGAAAAGATTGATTTGATTAATATTGGTGGCGGTTTGCCAAGTGAATATGCAAACACTAATGTTGATGTTTTGCCAGGAATATTTGATCGGATTGTTGAGTTGAGAGATTGGTTGCATCAGAAAGACATTCAATTAATGATCGAACCAGGAAGATTTATTGCTGCTCCTGCTGGTAAACTAGTTACTCAGATAATTTCTATCCACGAAAATAATATTATTGTAAACGCTTCTGTTTATAATTCAGATTTGGATGCAATAATTGTTCCTGTGAAATTGCTGGTGGAAGGAGAGTTGAGTAAAGAAGAAGCAAATTGTCAGCCGTTTGTTATTAAAGGTATCACTCCTTGCTCAATGGACTTATTCCGTTACAGAGTTTATTTAGATAATCCAAAAGTCGGCGATGAACTAGTTTTCTTGAACGCAGGCGCGTATAACTTTACAACTAACTTTTGTGATTTGGAAGAGATTGAGAGTGAGGTGGTAGAATGATATTGGAAGGCGTTGTTGAAGGAGATATGGCATACTTTAAATCCTTAACAATGCGCTCACGATTTGATGATGCGAAAAATGCTGGTTGTGAACTTTATTTTCTTTTATTAGCGGAATACGATCGCATGATTAAAGAGGTTTCCTCTGATCGTAACCCAGATTTTGCAAGACCAGCAGTTGAATTAATAACAAATTCTGTGGATAGTATAATTCTTAAGTGGCGCCGTGATCCAGAATATGTAGCTAAAATAATGATTACTTTGGAATATGGCGGGGGTAAAGTAAAGATTTCTGTTGATGATAATGGAGTTGGGTTAGATGATTGGGTAAAAAGAGAACTGTTTAAAGGATTATTTACAACTAAAGATCCTGAAATGTTTATCGATGGTTATGGTCAAGGCTTATTACAATTAAAAAGACAACTTTCAAGAGGAGGAAAGAAAATAGGATATAATGAGAAAGAAGAGGGGGTAATGTTTTGGTATGAGGTGCCTGTAAAATGAAGGGTTACCTTTTTAACACAAAATACACAAAACAAAGCAAAAGACTTATAAGTATATAAAATAAGTAATACAAAATGATGATCTATAACCCGAATAATGAACAAATCTTGAAAGGAAGAATTAAAGAAGCCGAGGAATTACTAGACCAAATTCCAGCTAAGTATTGTTTTATTACTGGTTCTTACTTATACAAAGAAAGTTATAAAGATATTGATATTTTCATCATTACTAGGAGCAAAAAGAAATTTAAAGTTAATAATAAAAAAGCTAAAATCACCATTATCGATTTTAACGATTTACATTCTTTGTTTTATCATTCAATAGCAAAAAGTTGTTTAGCAAAAAACTTTTTACCCATCAAAGATTTAAAAGTTACCCTCTCTGATTATTGGCAAGTTGTTAATGAAGCAGTTCCAACTATACTTAACCAAAAAGATAAATATCATAAAGAAATCAGATATTTAATTCTTTATACTGAATTCTTTAAAACGAAAGCTGTATTAGATACATATCAGCTAAATCAAAAAATTAAAGAGTTTAAAAGTTATAACCAAATTTTACAATACATTCAGGAAAATGTTCCTTCTGCAATTAATAAAAATGCAAAAAAGTCTTATTTAAAAAAGTTTTTTTATACTCAGGCTGGTTTTTATAAAGATATTAAAGATCAATATGATGCGCAAGATATTCTTTATGAGTTAACCCATGCAATTACTAGAGGTGTTGTTCATGGTTGATTCAGAAATATTTAAGAGTAGAGTCAAAGAAGTAGTTTCACAAGAATACCAATTTGAATTTTTGGGAGAAAACTTTAATCAGATTGTTAATTTTTTAACTGAAACCAAAGCTGAGAAAATATATCAATGGTTAAAACAAGTTGCTGAAGATAACATTCGTCCAATATTGGTTGGTTCTAAAAAGCCATATAAAGAATGGACGATTAAAGAATTATTAGTTTTTCGTTATCCTTTTAGTATTAATAGTACAGAGTATAGGATTTTATTTGTTAAAGTTAAAAATTCTATTTATATTGAGTTCCATTTAGGAGATCATAAATATTATGATAAAGTTAGAAAAGATTTAGATTTAAAGAGGGGTAATTATTGATGAAATCTTGGATGAATCTCCCTTCGAAATACCAAACGGGTAAATTTGTAATCTTACCAATTGAGTATGAGAAAGATTTGACTTATGGAACTGGTGCTTCTCTTGGTTCAAAAGAAATAATTGCAGCAAGTAAACAATTAGAATATTATGATGAACAGTTTGATTGTGAACCTTTTGAAAAAGGGATTGAATTACTTCCTCCATTAAAACCAAAAACACCACAAGAACTAGTCCAAGCTGTCCCAATCTTTATTGAAAATTCTTTAAAAGAAAAACAATTCTTAATTTCTTTGGGTGGCGATCATTCTGTTACAATAGCAATCACAAAAGCTTTAGAAAATATCCACAAAGATTTCTCAGTAATCATTCTAGATGCCCATGCAGATTTTAGAGATTCTTGGAATGGTTCGGAATATAATCATGCTTGTACCGCGAAACAAGTTTCTAAGAATCATAAAGTTGCTTTGTTAGGTGTTCGTTCAATGGACATTGATGAAAAAAAACAAATTGAAAAAGCAGATGATGTTCATTTATTGAAAGCTTATGATTTCAATTTAACTAAACTGAAAGAAATTCTTCCGAAACTTAAAGATAAAATTTACCTTTCTATTGATGTTGATGTTTTCGATCCCAGTTTGATCAGAAATACTGGCACTCCAGAACCTGGCGGATTTAATTGGAACCAAGTTATTGCTATTCTGAAAACTATCTTTAAAGAAAAACAAGTTATTGCTGCAGATATAGTTGAGTTCTCTCCAAAAGAAAACTTTCAAGCAGAAGCTTATGCTTTGGCTAAGTTGTGTTATAAATTGATGGCTATGAAGTCAATCTAGTTGGAATTACTTTCTAATCAAGTCTACAGGCAATTCTCCTTTTTCAATCCTATTAGCAATATTTGTATCAATTGCTTCTTTTGTTAATCCTAAACTCGCTGCAATCTCACTAGCATAACTTTTTCCTGCTCTTCCTTCAACAATACTATATGTTGCTTCTATATTAGTTTCTGAATGCACGATTAAGTTCATTTTCATATTTCTTGCTCGTGGGAAATCTCCTTCTTCAATGTCATTTGCCAGTTCGTGTATGTGAGAATTCATTAATGTGAGTGAACCTAATCTTCTCAAAGCATAAAGAACTTCTAATCCCGGTTTTTTTGCTTCTTCATAACTAGTACCACTTCCAAAATCATCAATTAAGCTAAGACTATAAGGGGTGGCCACATTAATTACATCTGACTGAATTCTAGCAACTTCTCTTTTCCATCTTCCGTCACCAACAAAATCATCAGGAAGCACAAATTGTGTGAGGATGTTATCTACTAAACTTATATCTGCAATTGCCGGAACAGGTAATCCATTCTGAGCAAGAACATACATCAAACCAATACTGGTAACATATCTACTTTTTCCACCACCATTTGGACCTGTTAATAATCCCATATTTGTGTCTGGATCAGCAGAGAAATCATTTGGAACAATATGACCAGCCGAATATCCCGAACAACAATTTGCTTGTTCCAAGTTAATTAATGGATTCTTTATTCCAACAATGTTATGAATTCTTTCTTTTTTATCTCTGAGCTTGGCTTGATTTGAGGGAAGTTTATTGTTAAGTAGGAAATCATAATAATTTATTGTAGCTGCATAGAAATCAAGATCTCCTTCTAATAAAGTAGTTACATACATTTGTTTTTTTGCTTTCTTTATTAGTTGATCAAATACTTTCGCAATTAATTTGTGATATGTTTCGGGCTTTCCATTCAAAACACGAAGTATTGAATAATGATTTTGAAACATAGCTTGAATATGTGCTTCATCACTTTTATGTATTACTTCTTTTTCTTTTCTTTTTTTCTTTTTTCCAATTTCCGATAACCATTTAAAATAATCCGATATCTTTCGCTTCTCAGGTTTTTTAGTTTCTTCTTCTTTTTGTGGCAACAAAACGAGATCTGTTATCCTGAGATCCGATGATAAAGTAACTTTTACTTCAACATTTGTTGCATTAAGAAAACAATCATAAGCATATGAAACATTTCTGAATTCACTTGATTCTTTAACATTTTCTGCATATTGGTGTAATCTTTTTAAACCGACAGAAGTTGAGTCTCTAAGTGTTTCTTCTAAAGAATTTATTGCTTTAACATAATCCCCAACTATTTCAAGATCTTCTCTTAATATTTTTTCGGGCTCTGAATCCATTTCTAGATCTCTAAATCTATGTGGATTATCAAAATCCATTAAGCCTTTTTGTGTTCGATGAAGCTTATGGGAAATATCTTTTACTGCTTTTAATTTCTTCTTGTCTACTGCTAATTCATTAAGAATCTCCATTCTGTATGAAGCTGTATGTGTATCAACGGGAGCCATGCTTAAAGCATAATGAATAAATGGTGCAGAAGTATTTCTTCGAGCTAATAAAGTGTTTACTAACATATCAAGACCAATATCTTTGGAAAATCCAGCATGAGAAAAAGTTGGTACGT
>CAZIMI010000113.1:0-4838 GCA_964540325.1 uncultured Methanosarcinales archaeon
TGCAAGACATTGTAGCAATTTTCGCTTTATCAATCCTAACTACCATTAACGACGTTTCATTAACTTTTGTAGGGCTGGCAGTCCTAAAATTCTTATCACTTTTTGCTTTAGCTTATTTAGCAGGAAAATTTATTTTCCCATATGCGTTCAAGTATGCTGCCAGAAACCAAGAACTATTATTGATTAGTTCCTTAGCGGTATGTTTTGCTTTTTCTTTAGCGTTTCATTATTTAGGATTTTCAATTGCAATTGGAGCCTTTATTGCTGGAATTGCTTTAGGTAACGTTGAGTATAGTTATGAAATTATTGGAAGAATAAAAAGTTTAAGAGATTTCTTTTCATTACTATTCTTTGTTTCGTTGGGAATGACTTTATCGGTAGGAGTGATTACAGAAATGTGGCTACCTCTAATAATTTTAACTTTGACAGTTATCATTTTAAAACCTTTAGTAATAATGCTAATTTGTTCACTATTTAAGTATACAAAAAAGCCATCATTCTTAAGTTCATTAGCTTTGGCGCAAGTAGGAGAGTTTTCATTAATTCTCGCAGCGGAAGGATTGTTTTTAGGTCACATCTCTAAAGATCTCTTCTCACTGACAGTAATTATTACTTTGTTTTCCATCACTTTAACTTCCTATTTAATCAAGTACGATCACTGGATTTACAGGATTATGGAAAAACCTTTGAAGATATTTGATATATTTACAACTGAAGGTTTAGAATACCTGCCAAGCGAAGTTAAACCAAGAATTATTCTTTGCGGTCATAACAGAATTGGTTATAGCATCTTACAAAGGATGAGAAAAGTTAAGAAAAAAGTGCTTGTTGTTGATTACAATCCTGAAATAATTAACAAGATGGTTAAAGAAGGTTACCATTGCGTTTATGGTAATGTTACAGATGAAGAAATCATCCATAAAATGAACCTTAGAAATATTAAAATTCTCGTTTCAACAGTTCCTGAAATTCAGGACAATTTGTTGTTAATCAGAAAAACTAGAGCAGTTAACAGTAAAGCAAAAATCTTTGTTACAGCTAACGAGATCGAAGAAGCTTTAAGATTGTATAAAGCAGGCGCAGATTATGTTATTCTGCCGCACTTCTTAGGCGGAGAACATGTTGGCGATATTATTAGTAAACATCGGAAAAGAAGGATTGATCTTAAAGAACATAAGAAAGATCACATCAAACATTTAGAGAATAGAAAAGATGTTGGACACGAACACCCTAAACATCATTAAGTTTTTATAGTAGTTGTTTTATTTGATATTTAAGATGATAGAAGATATTATTGTTGAAAAAGTTAAAAAGATTACAGAATCAGCCATGAACGAAAATTCTTTTCCTAGCCATGAATATGAACACGTTTTGAGAGTTTATAACTTGTGTGAATTAATAGGAAAAAAGGAAGGTGCAAATCTTTTTGTATTAAGAATAGCTGCATTAATGCACGATTTGGCTAGATTAGAAGAATTACAAAATAAAGAAATTTGTCATGCTGAAAAATCTGCAGAAATAGTTGAAAAAACATTAACCCAACTAAATGTTGATCAAAATGCTGTTGAACAAATTAAATATGCTATTAGTGTTCACCGATATTCTAAAAACAAGAACCCAGAAACAAAAGAAGCAAAAATATTACAAGATGCGGATAAATTGGATGCTCTTGGCGCAGTAGGAATAATGAGATGTTTTACATTTGGAGCGGCACATCAAAGAAAAGATTATAATCCAGAAGACATGTTATGTCAACATAGAAGTCCAGAAGATAAGATTTACTCAGTGAATCATTTTTATCAGAAATTATTTAGGCTAAAAGATTTAATGCATACTGAGACTGGAAAAAGCATTGCAACCAATCGGGAAATATATATGAAAATGTTTCTTAAAAAATTAAACGGAGAAGTAAACGGAGAAAATTAAAATAAAAACAAAGAATCAAAAAAAACTTTACAAATTCCCCTTAGCTTTCTCCATCAATGGCAGAACTGCTTCTAATTCTTCTTTGTTCATTCTACCTAATTTGGTGAAAGAGAACTCACCTGCAGCGTTCTTATTCTCTCTAGTAACCTGTAATTTAGGTGTACCCTCATTGTAAGCAAAAACGGCAACAGTAACCCTGCTTCTTTCAAATTCTACTGATTCTGAAAATAATTCTTTATCTAAACTTTTATCAAATCCTGGCATTTTTATAACCTCCTCAAATTAAATATATTACCACCACTAATATTTTATATATATTAAACTTAATATATTAAAAACTTTTCGGCTAATTTTATCGTTTTCTATATAAAAGTAAGAAATTGTCTTTTACATCAGGAAGATCTTTACTTAATTCAACTTTTAACCTACAAATAGGCCTTGAATTTCCTTGATCATCTTCGGCATTATTGTTGTCAGAAGCGTTATAACAATCAGGTTCAACATCTTTAGGACAATAATGATGCCCTTTATCACTTATTTTAGCAAATTTCGCGTTCCCTTCCACACAATCTTCAATTGTTTTTACCATCTCCAGCAAAAAATACAATTTCTTTAAAAATTTTATGCATAAACATATAAAACATATGTTTAAACATCCAGATTAACTACATCTTGAGCATGTTTCTCAATAAAATTCCTTCTAGGTTCTACTTCATCGCCCATTAAAACAGTAAACATTTGATCCGCAGCAACTGCATCTTCAACATTAATCTGTTTCAGAACCCTTGCAGAAGGGTCCATGGTTGTGTCCCACAATTGTTTAGGGTTCATTTCCCCTAAACCTTTATAACGTTGTACACCAACATTTTCTCCCAACTCAATAGACTTCCTATTTTTTTCAGGCTCGCTGTAAACATAAGCTACTTGTTTGCCTTTCTGCAATCTGTAAAGAGGAGGCATAGCAACATAAACATGTCCGTTCTCAATTAACGGTTTCATATGACGATAAAAGAAAGTTAATAGTAAAGTCATAATATGTGAACCATCAACATCTGCGTCAGTCATAATAATAACTTTGTCATATCTTAACTTCTCAAGATTAAATTCATCACCAACTCCTGTACCAAGAGCAGTAATCATCGCAATAATCTCTTTATTTTCCATAATCTTGTGCAAACGTGCTTTTTCTACATTGATTATCTTACCACGCAAAGGTAAAATTGCTTGAAATTCTCGATTACGGCCTTGCTTGGCACTATTATGGACAAATACACCAGAAGCTAAAGCAAAATTATGCGTGTTTGGAACTTCAATATCATAAACATCCATTAATTGTTCCATAGGTTCAATCCGCAAGATTTTATGATTGTAATTTTCCACAGCTTCAATTGCTCTGTTTTGATCCCCTTCAAAAAAGCGTTCAACAAAAGTATCAAAACGCAATAGGTTTTTGTTCTTACTTTCTTTCCTATGTTTGTCATACTCTTTAAGAATAACACTGTCAAACTCATCAAATATTAATCGAAGAGCTTTAAGGGTATGCTCGTAATAGGTATTATTATATGCTTCTTTTCTCTTTTTTCTAAATTCAAAAGTCCACTGTTTTTTTGTTTCTTGACTTCTCCAATTTTTAAGCTCTTTGTTATCCCATTGTTCTTTGGCTAACTTACGCAAATAATCTTTTTTCTCTGGATTATCCTTAAAATATTTTCTAACCCTTTCTGCTTGTAATTCTTTATTTTTTGCATTTGCCCAATATTTCTTCTGCTCTTTATCCAGTCGCTGTAAACATTCTTCACGGTATTCTTTATTTCCATAATAAAATTCCAAAAACTTTTCCGACATAAATTTCTTATAAGACTCATCTTCCCATTGCTTTTTAGCTTGTTTTCTTAGAACATCCCTAGTTTTAGGTTCTTGCATCCGTTTGCTCATCTTAGTTCTAAATTCTTTAGTTTTCCTTAACTTTCTACATTTTTCTCTTATTTCTTCAGTATGCAAAGTCCTACTACAATGTTCCCGGTGTAATTGTAAATGTTCTTCTTTATCAAGCCTAACCAAATTGAGGGGATTATTATTCAGTTTATTAAAATCGATGTGATGTTTATGGCTTCCTTGTTTTAAATAATACTTTTTATTCTCAATATTCCACTGATCTGCCAAAAGGTGAGTAAAGATCCATCGATTCTTTGAGTTATCATAAGTCATCTCGTAACCATCAATAGTAATCCTCTTTTCAATCTTTGATAATTTCCTTTTTAACGGCATCAAAGATTGATGATTAGAAACATTTTTAATTTCTTCATAACTGCCATCACGCAACATAAATTTGTGATCAGGAGTACAAACAATTTCTTCACCATTATCAAGAATAACTTTAACTACTTCAACATTTCTCTTTGTAACCCGAGGATTCTTAATTTCTTCAACTCCCAGAGACCCATCATTTTTAGTAGTATAACAAAAATTTCTTTTCCCTTCATTAGATTCTTTAATCAACTCTTTAAACGACAAATTGCGACCATCAACTAAAGCCACTTTAGTGTCTCCGTCAAAACATCCGCCCGCTGAATCACCTTCCACAATATAGATTTCACACTTCTTTGGATCCTTATTTGAACAGTCAGCCAACTTTCCAGGTAAACCAGCACCATCTAAAGCGCCTTTTCTACGAGTTAATTCTTTAGCTTTTCTAGCCGCTTCTCTTGCTCGAGCTGCATCTAAACTCTTTTCAATAATTGTTCTTACAGCCTGAGGATGTTCACCAAAATAAATGTTTAAAGCATCACTGACGATAGAGCTCACGATCCCTGAAACTTCACTATTACCTAACTTAGTTTTTGTTTGCCCCTCAAATTGCGGTTCAGGAACTTTTACTGAAACAACTGCTGCCAAACCTTCTTTAACATCTT
>CAZIMI010000114.1:0-4813 GCA_964540325.1 uncultured Methanosarcinales archaeon
CTACTATTCAAATATTATCAAAGTCTAGACCCACTTCAATTTTTCATACTAAAAATATTTATCTTTTCTTCATTTTCTTTCCTAGTTTCCTTAACCCCTGTAAGCAAGTTGCTAGGTTAGTTGGATTGGATCTTAGAAATAATTATTTAAAGTCATCGACTTACCCACTACAATCCGTTTACTGAAATGTAGGGGGTAAGATTTATATAGTAAAACTATTTTCTAATAAAAATGGCTTATATTTACAAAAAGATTGTTGGAAATAAACCTTATTATTACTTAAGGATATCTAAAAGGGATGGAAAGAAAGTTATTACTAAAGATATTGCTTATCTTGGCGGCGATATCGCTAAAATTCAACAGCAATTAGATAAGTTACCTTCAAAATATAAAGAGGAAATTAGAAAAGGTCATAAAAATATTAAAAAATTTATTGATTCAAATTATTATTTAAGTAAGGTCGAAAAGTTAAAAAACAACCCTTATTTTGAAGTTGATCTTTTAAGAAAGGTTGAAGCCCTCAAATTACATTTTGCAAATAAATTTAATAAACTTGATGCTCAAACTAAAAGAGAAGTATATAATCACTTTTTAATCGATTTTGCCTATAACACTACTTCTATTGAAGGAAACACAATAACTCTTGAAGAAGCTGATAAATTGCTGCGGGAGAATCTTACTCCAAAAGAGAAATCACCGCGAGAAATTTTTGATTTACAGAACACGCAAAAAGTATTCTTTTATCTACTGAATGAAAAGCCTTCTTTTTCTCAAGAATTAGTTATTAAGATTCATGATTTATTGTTAGAGAACATTGACTTAAGAAAAGGATATAGAGATAAAGATATCCGGGTCTTTAAATCACATTTTAAAGCTTCTCCCGGTAAGTATGTAAAAACTGATATGAATTTATTGTTCAAGTGGTATGAGAAACATCTGAAAAAAATACATCCTTTTGTATTAATCTCTTTATTCCATCAAAAGTTTGAGAAAATTCACCCTTTCTTTGATGGAAATGGTAGAACTGGAAGGATGGTTATGAATTATTTGTTAATGGAAAATAATTTCCCTCCAATGATAATTCAAAAGAAAAAAAGGTCTTCTTATTTGAATACTTTATCCAAAGCAGATCAGTCTGATTTAAATAGTATTGAACCAAAATTTTTTGTGAAATTAGTTGATTATTTAGCCACTGAAACGATTGAATCATACTGGAATAATTTTAATACATAAAATCTATTGTTATCTGGTTACCCACTACATCTGAAATGTTATGTTGTAGTGGGTAAATGTAATATAAAAGATAAATCAAACTGTTTCTCGTTACCTTAACCCCTGTAAGCAAGTTGCAAGGTTACTTAAGATAAATTCTATTTGGGTTTGTTTCTCTATATTTATGATATCTTTCGTTTTGTTGGAATTCGTTTCCTAAAACTCTCATTCGTTCTACCAAACTTTGACTCACACTAATTTTAGACAGAATTGATTCACTAACTGGATTTGAGCCAGAAACGTATTGTGTTAATAGAGTATCCAATTCACCATATACTTTTCCCATCTCTGGGAAGACATCCGTTTTTAACTCATCTAATACACTAACAGAAAATCTGTCATCTAACGAACCTAAATCTATCTCCTCAAATCTAGTAGAAATTTTCGTATAACGATTTTTAATTATATTCCATGATGCTTGAATATCTTTCTTACCTTCTTTAACATTAGCTTCAATTATTTCTAAAGCTGTTTTGAAATTTAATCTAGATGAACTATACCATCCAATATCAACCATTCTCCACAAATCTAATTCTTCCTGTTTCATGCTTATCTGTTCATTATTGTATCAAAATATTATTAAAATATTTAAAGATAATGTAACAATTGCTAGTTTAATAGAACATTTTAATTAAAGTCATCGAGAACACGTTTCCTTAATCCTAGCAAGCAAGTAATGAGGTTAGTTAATTCATCCCCTTCCTATTTTCCCCATACCTTTTTAAAAGAGGCTATTTTTTCTAATAAGAGATGACAGAACTCATTATCACAGAGAAACCCAGTTCAGCAAGAAAAGTAGCTGCTGCTTTAGCAGATAAAGCACCAGTACAAAAGAAAAGTAAGTCTGGAAGTTATTTCGAAGTATTACATAATAAAAAGCTGATTTACGTAACTTCTGCTGTTGGACATTTATATGGATTAGTTGAAAAAGATAAGAAAGGTTGGACATATCCAGTGTTTGACATCAAATGGGATGCATCTTACAAATCTCATAAAGATCTTAAGTATGTTAAAGGTTACATTGACACAATTTCTATGTTAGCCAAGAAATGTAATGAATTTACTGTGGCTTGCGACTATGATGTAGAAGGAGAAGTTATTGGTTTAAATGTGATCAAATACACTTGTAAAAAGAAAGACGCTAACCGAATGAAGTTTTCTACTTTAACAAAAGGTGATTTGGTTAAATCTTATGAAAACAAACTTAAACATCTTGATTGGGGTCAAGCTTATGCGGGAGAGACAAGACATTATTTAGATTGGTATTACGGAATTAATCTTAGCAGAGCATTAACTGCAGCAGTAAAATCTACGGGAGCTTTTAAAGTTATGTCTGCAGGTAGAGTTCAAGGACCGGCCTTAAAATTGTTAGTAGATCGAGAAAGAGAAATTCAGGCATTTAAGCCAGAACCATTCTGGTTGATCAAGTTAGATGGAGATTATGATAAACAGAAAGTTGAAGCTTTACATCACAAAGATAAAATATTTGACAAAAAAGAAGTTGATCGGATCTTAAAAGTTGTTAAAGGAGAAAAAGAGGCTAAGATTGCTAAGATCAAAAGAACAAAAAGAAATCAAGCTCCTCCATTTCCGTTCAACCTAACAAACTTACAATCAGAAGCGTATAATCTGTTCAAGATAACTCCTAAAGAAACTTTATCACATGCACAAGCATTATATTTAGCGGGAGTTACTTCTTATCCAAGAACTTCTTCACAGCAATTAGATCCAAAGCTAGGGTTCAAGAAAGTTTTAACTGACTTGAGTAGACAACCACACTATGAGGGTTTGTGTAAAGAGTTGTTGAAGAAATCATCTCTAACTCCAAACAATGGTAAGAAAACTGATCCTGCCCATCCTGCTATTTATCCTACTGGCCAAGTTCCAGGAGAATTAAAAGAACGGGAACAAAAAATTTATGATTTAATTGTGAAAAGATTCATGGCAACTTTTGCTGAAGCAGCAGTTAGGGAAACAATGGAAGTTTCTTTAGATGTTAAAGAAGAAATTTTTATTGCAAAAGGAACAAGAACAGTTGAAGAGAACTGGCATGTTTTTTACAAACCCTATGTGAAATTGGAAGAAGTTACACTTCCAGACATGAAAGAAGGAGAAGTTGTTAATGTTAAGAAAATTTCTAAAGAAGATAAAGAAACTCAGCCTCCAAAGAGATTTAATCAAAGTTCAATCATAAAAGAGTTAGAAAAAAGGAAACTGGGAACAAAAGCAACCCGAGCAGATATTTTAGACAGATTATTTCAAAGAGGATATGTTGAGGGAGTAAAAATTCATGTTACTAAACACGGAATGGAAACACTTACTGTTTTAGAGAAACATGCTCCTACTATTGTTGATGAAAAATTAACTGCTGACTTTGAAGCAGATATGGAAAAAATTCGTGCAGGTAAAGAAAAACAGGAAAATGTTTTAGCAAAAGCAAAAAAATTCTTAACCAAACTATTAGCTGATTTCAAAAAGAAAGAAAAAGTTATTGGAAAAGAAATTTTACAGTCTGTTCGAGAAACTGAAGACATCCAGAATTTTATTGGGAAATGTACAGCGTGTAAAGAAGGTAGATTAATGATGAAACGAGGGAAGTTCGGTCGGTTTATTGCTTGTGACAAATATCCTGAATGTAAAACAACTTTTAATTTGCCTGCTAACGGATTGATTAAAAACACTGATAAAGTTTGTGAAGTTTGTGGTTATCCAATGATTACTGTAATCAATAAAGGAAAAAGACCTTTAGATGTTTGTATTAACCAAGACTGTAAAAGTAAAACTTCTGATGAAGAAAAGAAAGAGATTAAGAAACTTGAGAAACAGAAAATTGAAAAGAAATGTCCTAAATGTGATAAAGCTTTACTTCTTAGAAAATCTGTTTACGGTAGCTTCTTAGGCTGTTCTGGATTCCCTAAATGTAGATATACAGAAAAGTTAGAGAATGGGAATGGGAAAAAAGAAGAGAAAAAGTAAATTTTATTTGCGATCCAAAGCTTTCTCATACAAATCATCAACCATATGCTGAATAAACGGATCTTGATGTAATCCTAAAGCAAATCCGTTTCTCATCACATAGAATTTCTTAGTTTTATTGTCTTTATCAGCAGAAAGGAAAAAGAATTTATCATCAAGTTCTGCCATTACATATCTCCTTTTTTTGTCATGGCTAAATATCTTTCCTTCTTTACCATCAAGTATATTATTAAACTCAACAACATACTTTTCAACTAATTTGTCTCTTATTTCTTTAAAATCAAATTTATCTGTAATAGAAACACTTTCTGAATAATCTGTTTCATAACTAACTTCATCAACTCTATCATCTCTTTCTCCTTTTGTACCGTCACATAATTTTACTTTTGTTTCTTCAACTCTTAGTTCCAAACAAGCCCAATCTTTGTTCGCTCTGTAAGATATAACTTCTTCTGCATTGAGAGAACTAGGTGCTAAGGTTAAATATGTACCGAGAAGAAAGGTGATTAGTTTTTTCATTTAAACTTTTTTTAGAATGAGTTATTTAAATGTTTTTCTTAAATTC
>CAZIMI010000115.1:0-1445 GCA_964540325.1 uncultured Methanosarcinales archaeon
TAACCCTAGATTCGACTTCAAGCCCTTTTCTTTGTTGATCATCAGAATTAGTTTGTGGTTCTTTTTCAGAACCTAAATGTAAAGTAGCGTCCGAATTTGAATCTTGGTCTAATGTACTTCCTAAATCATTTTGCGGTCCATTTCTCTTTTTTAGTTCCTCAATTGGACTTTCTTCCATTTTAATGTTATAAAGGATAAGTTTTCTTTATTTAAATCTTACCCCACTGGACACATTTTTCAAGCGATTTTGTCCAGTGTCAGAGTCCATGAAAGTTAAAAATTTTATAGTTTCAAGAAGCCATTTATAAACCCACTCCCGCACTGGTCAAGTACGGATAGAGTTTATATAGCACCCTAAACAGTAAGATTTCTGAGGTGATAGCAAATGGTTGATCTCTCAACTAAAACAATAAAAAGATTATTTGAAGAACAAATTAGAATTTTAACAATGCAAACAATCGGAATTAAAGAGGATTCGTTTGATTATCAATTAAGTGGGGGTTGGATAAGATGAAGATAAAAGAAAGAATTGCTTATTTATTAGATAAATATGAAAATATTAACACCTTGCCACACGTGTTCCTGCCAACAAAACAAACGTTTATTGATGATTATTATTAACACCTTCAAGCCCGAAACACCACGCCTCTAATTTTAAGGGGACAGACAAGAAGTCGTAAATAAAAGGGCCATACTTTATTTGCGACAAAAAATATATAAACTGTCCCCTTCTAATTCTTTTCATGGAAGTATTAACTAAAGCAGAATTAGAAATTAAATTTGAAGAAATTGCTAAAAGAATAGAACAAGGAGCAATCTTTATCCATCCCACAGATACAATATACGGAATTAGTTGTAACGCCCTTAATGAAAGAGCTGTAAAAAAAATTAGATTCTTAAAAGAAAGACCAGATGGCCCTTTCTCTGTTTGGTCACCTTCAATTAAATGGATTAAAGATAATTGTGTGATTAACAAAGAAGCTGAAAAATGGTTAAATAAGTTGCCGGGACCATATACATTAATATTAAAATTAAAGAACAAAAATGTTATTGCTGAAAATGTTTCTTTCAGTAACTCATTAGGTATAAGAATCCCTGACCATTGGTTCAGTACTACAGTTAAAGCATTAGGATTTCCAATTGTTACAACTTCTGTAAACAAAGCAGGACAATCTTTCATGACTAATTTAAAAAATCTTGATCCAGAAATAAAAATAGGGTTAGATTTAATTATCTATGAAGGAGAGAAAAAAGGCCGCCCGTCTAAAATTGTTAACTTAATTGAAAAGAAAATTAAGAATAGGTAAAGTTAAACACTTATTTTCTTACCATCAACAAAAATCTGTGGAGATTTAAATATCTGATCGCCATGAAAAACCGTTCTAATATCTCCACCAAACCAATAATTGCTTCCACTCCCAATGTGGGCAGTACCTAAAACTTTC
>CAZIMI010000115.1:1455-4794 GCA_964540325.1 uncultured Methanosarcinales archaeon
CGCATTACTTCCTATAGCCACATGCCCCGTACCTAAAACTTTCTCATCCATAATTGTCGAGCCAATCAACACAGCACCAGGATTAATGCCAATACCCAACTCACCAATATGTCTTACCCGATAAGGATACTTTGCTCGATCCTCATATTTCTTAAAAGTTTTTTCAAGTAAATGAGCCAGTTTACCTTCTAATCTAACCACTCTACCCTCTTCGATGTAAAGCTTTACTGGTTCGTCAAGTAAAATTGTCCCTTCAGCAGTTTTCATGCTGCCATCAACAACAACGATGCCATTAACTCCATAATATCCTTTCGGAGGAATATAAACTTCACCGGCGGGCATGTTACCACCTGAACCCTTTTCTTGATAATTACCAATATTAACAGCAACAATCATTCCTTCAACATTAAAAGTTAAATTGGTACCCGCATCTGTTTTTATTTTTATTTCTTTAGCTGAATCTAAAACTTTCTTTAAAGCCAAACCTTTCTTTTTCATCCGCGAATAATTTACATTTATTGCTTCAATGAAAAGATCAAAATGATTTGTTCTAGCATCAGATAAACCAGTAGCAGAAATGAATCTGTGTCCATTCTCTCTACAAAAACCGCGAAAACTTTTCATTGTTCCGATTCTTCCCAATTTATTAGAAACAGTCAAAATAATAACGCTACCTTTTTCCAACTTTTCTAAAGCTTTAATAACATGATGGTCTGCATGCATAAAACCTTTCTTAGTATGCTGAAAAAGAAGTTCAACATTAAGATTCTTACTTTTTGCTGCTAAGTAATAGCCATAAGCAAGCATCGTAGAAAGACGTTTATTCTTTTCTCCGTAATCAGAAATAATAAGAATATTTTCTTTTTTTATTTTCAAACAATTTTTCAGAACTTTGTAAAACTGTGTAGTCCTTGTTTCAACACTTTCTGCCAATTCTTTCCTTAATCCGAACATTTTCTCTTTAGAATTAGCTGTTATTAAAAAGATTTTGGTAGAATGCCATATTTAGCTTTTTTTCAACTTTGCTACAAAGAAACCCTCACTATCATTATCCTGCGGCCAGATCCTAATCACATTCTTAATCTGAGAATTATATTTGTCTTTCTTAAATTCCATAACTGGTTTACTTAATTTCAGACCAGGTAATTTAACAGGAACCACTTCAACATTATCAAACTTATTTAACAAATAATCTACAACCCCCTCATTTTCTTCAGGTTCAACAGAACAAGTAGAATAAACCATCTCTCCGCCAACTTTTAGATTCTCAAATGCACTAACAATTAACTCTTTCTGTTGTCTAGCTAATTTAGAAATCATTCCCGGGTTCCAGATTTGGATAGTCTTTAAACTCTTTCTAATCGTTCCCGTTCCAGAACAAGGAGCATCAACAAGAATCTTATCAAATTCAAATCCATGAAAACGTTTACCAGACATTAAAGAGATCATAGTGTTAGTTAATCCACTCCTCTGTAAATTTATTCCTAAACTTTGCAATCTTTGTCCTTTATAATCATTGGCAACAAGCAAACCTTGATTTTTCATCATTGCAGCCATTTGTGTGGTTTTAGAACCAGGAGCAGCACACATATCTAAAACAATTTCCCCGGGTAAAGGATTAAGAACAAGCGGAGGAATCATACTAGCAGCTTCCTGAACATAAATTTGTCCAAGATGATGTTCAAACAAATTCCCTACATCTCTTCTATTAGGATGAGAAATCCAAAAACCTTCTTTACACCAAGGAATCGGTTCAAGGACCCAGCCTTTAGCTTCAATAGATTCTTTTATTTTATTTATTGTTCCTAGAATAGTATTAACACGAATACTCCTTCTTAAAAAAGACAATGAGTATTTCTTAAACTGTTCCCAATCAGTTAGTTCTGAATATCTTTCTATAAACGCTGGTTTGAACTTAATATTTTCGGTACTGGGAATAGTTTCAAGTTTAGCCATAAACAACCAATTCTTTATTCATTTAAAAAACTTTATATAAGAGTCTTTCTTTATTATGATTATTATAATTATTAAATAATCCAAAAAAGAGGTTGATAAAAATGATAAATGTTGCAATTAACGGATTTGGCCGGATAGGAAGAATGGTACTGCGAGCTGGTTGGAAAGATAAAAAGATTAATTTTGTTGCTATTAATGACTTAACTGATACTAAAAATCTCGCTTATTTATTAAAGTACGATTCAGTACATGGAAGATTTAATGAAAAAGTTTCTTACACTAAAGATTCATTGATTATCGGCAAGAAAAAAATAAAAGTTTATGCAGAAAAAGAGCCAGCCAATTTACCGTGGGAAAAACATAAAGTTGGTGTGGTCGTGGAAAGTACAGGTAGATTTAGAACAAAAAAGTTATGTCAACTACATCTAAAAGCAGGAGCAAAAAAAGTTATTCTTTCTGCAACTTGTAAAGAAGGAAACGTTCCGATGTATGTTTATGGAGTTAACCATAAGAAATATAAGAAATCCGAAAAAATAGTTTCCAATGCTTCTTGTACAACTAATGGTCTTGCTCCCTTAGTTAAAGTAATCAATGATAAGTTTGGAATTAAACGAGGATTAATGACAACAGTACACGCTTACACTAACGGCCAGAAATTGTTAGATTTACCACATAAAGATCTTAGAAGAGGAAGAGCTGCCGCATTGAATATCATTCCTACTTCAACAGGAGCAGCAAAAGCAATTGGTAAAATTATTCCTGCACTTAATGGCAAACTTAACGGCATGGCCATCAGAGTTCCTGTAGCAGATGGTTCTTTAATTGACCTTACTTTAGAATTAAAGAAAAAGATCAAAGGTTGCGGGATAGTTAATGATGCTCTAATTAAAGCATCTAAAAAAGAAATGAAAGGAATTATTGAGCATAGCGAATTTCCGTTAGTTAGCAGCGATATTATTGGCAACCCACATTCCTGTGTTTTTGAATCTGACTGCACCATGGAAATGGAAGGCAACATGATCAAGATTATTGCGTGGTATGACAACGAATGGGGATATAGTAATAGAATGATTGATATGATAAAATTCATTTCATGAATTTTAGCATGCCGAGAACTTTGTTCACGTTACATGATAAAATTCATATCATAAATCAAAACTATTACTCAAAGAATACTTTAGTAACACCTTTGACTTTATTAACCCTATTAACTAATTCTTTCAAATGATTTAAATTACGAGGGACCACCTGGAAATTACACTGAGCATGTTCCATATCAACCAATTTTGCTTTCGCTTCCTTAACCTCAAAACCAGCATTAGCAATGGTATGTAAAAGGTCAGCTAACAAACCGCTTCTCTCATGAGCATTAACAAAAAACTT
>CAZIMI010000116.1:0-4792 GCA_964540325.1 uncultured Methanosarcinales archaeon
ATGAAATGAAAGAACTCTTTAAACCGCATTATGATGTCATTGAAGCAAATGATGATCAAGTAACTTTAGGCGGACATAAAGCAAACTATTTGTTGTTGAAAAAGAGATAACTTGACTTAAATGTCTCACTTTTCTACGAAAGAGATATAAACTAGTTTGCCTTCTAAGTACTAGAATACACTAAAAGGTCACAGAAAATGAATATGCCACCAGAAGCAACAACATATGCAATGTTAAAAGGAATGAGTGAAGGTATCCAACATGAAACTATTGGCGCCTATCAATGGTGATTACAAAGGATTATTTCCACATTTAGATGATTATCTGGCAAAAGCACATTCTCTACAGGATTCTGGTATTGGACCAGGAGCTAGCATGAATCTCGGAAGAGAAGTAGATCCAGTAAAAGGATTATTGTTAAATAGTTTGTATCAATTAGACCGACCTTCAGTAGAAAATCAACAAGAAACAATGTATAGAATTTTAGGTAACTCTGATAACAAATATAGTAAGTATTAATAAAAATAAAAAAAAGAATTAATTACAGATTTCTCCAACTTTCTTAGCAATCTCTTCTAACTTAGCTGTAAGAATTTCTGCTGTGTTAGATTCAATCCTGGTTGTAACATCCTCTGTTTCTTCTTCTTTGTAGACTTGAATCAGATTAATCAAATCTCTAATCATATCTTCAGCAGATTTAGTACAATCAGTTGAACAACCGCAATCGGATTCACCCATTTTATTCTTCTTTATGTTCTTCAGGTTTCTTCAGATGCAAAGCTTCCTCAACTTTATCAACTACATGATGAACTTTCTCTCCATAACTTTCGTGTGCTTCTGGTTTATCTTCAGCTGCAGGTTCTTCAGCAGGAGTTTCTTCTTCAGGAGCAGATTCTTCTTCCGGAGTTGATTCCTCTTGTGTTTCTTCTACAGGAGCTTCCTCTGCAGGAGCTTCAGTTTGTTCTTCTTCAGTTGTTTTTTGTTCTTCTTCCATTTTTAATTCCACCTCTATTAGATTTTTAATAGTTCTAGTTAAACTGAATCCTTTTAAAAAGATTTGTATTATGAAGAGAACATTATAAAAAATTATTCAGAAAAAAAGTAGCACCAAAGCAGACCCGTAGTCCAAATCCTGCTTTAGATTTTACTCGTTCCTCGTAAAATGCAGGATTTGTTTCACTTCTTTAAGTCACTACATCCCACCCACCTCCCCTAATGGGGTGCTACTTAAATCACTCAGAAAAAAACGCTTTGTAAAATAGATATGCTGAATAAACGTCAGCTTTTGAAGTTACTTCACAAGGTGAATGCATCCCTAACAAACAAGGACCTGCATCTAAACAGTTCATCCCGTATCGAGATAAATACATCGCAATTGTTCCGCCGCCACCAATATCAATCTTTCCTAACTCACCGGTTTGCCAAGCAATCTTATTCTTATCCAAAATTTCTCTGATATACTGCATATATTCAGCGTGAGCATCATGTGTAGAATATTTTCCACCGCCACCACCATACTTCTCAACAGAAACACCTTTGCCAAGATAAGAAGCATTGTTAGGATCATGAACATCTTTATAATTTGGATTCATTCCTGCTGTAACATCAGCAGACACGGCATTAGAGTTTTCTAAAAGATTGGAAACAGTTATTTTCAGGTTAGTTAATTGTGCATAATCATGAGCAAAATTCTGTAAAATGAAACTTGCAGCTCCTGTATCGCCCATTGAACCAATCTCTTCTTTATCTGCAAACATGGCAATAGCAGTATGTTTTGGGTCCTTAGTTTCAATAAAAGCCATTAAAGAAGTATAAACACAAACTTTATCATCCTGACCATAGGAAGCAATTAGACCTTGATCAAAACCAATATCCATGGGATTGCTAACAGGAACTAATTCTAATTCTGCAACTGTAAAATCTTCTTCAACTAAACCATATTCTTTATTCAAATATTTCAAGATAGTAAACTTAATCTGTTCTTTAACTTTATCATCATCTACAGGAATACTTCCCACAAGAATGTTTAACTCTTCACCTTCAACAATCTTATCTGCTTTCCTTTCCATCTGAGCTTTAGCTAAATGTGGCAACAAGTCAGGAATAATGAATTTTGGTTCGTCATCTTTATCACCAATGGAAATAGTTACTTTCTTACCAGCTTTAGTAAAAACTATTCCATGTAAAGCTAAAGGAGTGTTAACCCAATGATATTTCTTAACGCCGCCGTAATAGTGTGTTTTAATTAATCCTAATCCAGAATCTTCGTAAACGGGATGAGGTTTCAAATCTAATCTCGGAGAATCAACATGGCTGCCGATTAACTGCCACTTACTGGGATTCTTCCCAATAATCGCAGCAAAGATTGCTTTCCCGCGGATAACTTTGTAAACTTTATCTCCTTCTTTAACATTATTAGTAGTATTAATATCTTTGAAATCATTCTTTTTGAGAACCTTAAGAACATTCTCGATACATAATCGTTCAGTTTTACTTTCTTTCATGAACTTTTTATAGCCATCTGCAAACTTGAAAACTTGATCTTTCTTTAAATCATGCCAAGAACTTTTTTTATCTAAGAAAATCTTTTTTTGCAGTTTTTCATTCGCGCTCTTTTTTGTCATATTTAGTATTAAATATTTAAGGTATTTAAGTGTTTTGGATTAGTTCAATTCAATTAACTTTTTATACAATAGCGTTTTCTGTCAAAAGATGAACTCCTTACTTTTCGGAACAGCAGGAATTCCTATCTCCACGCCAAATCACAATACAATCAATGGAGTAGGGCATGTTAGGAAATTAGGATTAGATTGCATGGAATTAGAATTTGTTCGTTCTGTGAACATTTCTAAAGAGAAAGCACCGTTAGTTAAAGAAGCTGCTAAGAAACATAATATTATCTTAAGTTGTCATGGCCAATATTTCATCAATCTAAATTCTCAGGAACCGGAAAAGATTGCAGCCAGTAAACAACGCATCTTAAACGCAGCAAGAATTGCTCATCTTTGTGGTGCATCTTCACTTACGTTCCATGCTGGTTTCTATATGAAACAAGATCCAGAAGAAGTTTATCAAACAATTAAAGCGGGAATTGTTGAGGTTGTTGAAATCTTAAAGAAAGAAGGAAATAATATCTGGATTCGGCCGGAAACTACTGGAAAAGCTACCCAATGGGGTTCTGTTGAAGAAATTATAAGATTATCTAAAGAAGTTGAGCAAGTTCTGCCTTGTATTGACTTCTCACACATCTATGCCAGAAGTATTGGCAAGCTTAATTCTTTAGAAGATTTCCGAGCAATATTGAAGTTAGTTGAAAAAGAATTGGGAAGAAAAGCGTTAGACAACATGCACATTCATCTGTCTGGCATCCATCACGGGGAGAAAGGCGAAAGACATCATTTGACTTTAAAAGAATCTGATTTCAATTATCTAGCGGTATTAAAAGCGTTGAAAGAATTCGATTGTAAAGGGATAGTTATTTCTGAAAGTCCGATTATTGAAAAGGATGCTTTGTTGCTGCAGAAAGAGTATAGTAATATTTAAAATTAAATGTGAAGTGAACGTTAGGGCACGGCACCTATTATGGCGCAAATTTTAATCAATTTTAATTAGTGCGCCATGTGCCTCCATTGGCGCTAACGTTCACAACCACAGTAATCATGGGCAGAGTTTAATAAAACTTAAAAGCAAGCAATTTCCGAACAAGTTATGACTTTTGCTTTTGGCCATTTAATTGGAGCGTGGTTAGTTGGTAAAGCTTATGAACTAGTTTCTAAAAAGAAAATCCATCATTATACTTGGTTCTTTTTGCTTTTGGGAGGAATCCTTCCAGATATTGATTATTTAATTGACTGGACTTTAGGAACAAATTTACACCGAACATTTACTCACAGTCTTACTTTTGTTTTTTTAATTTTTGTTGTATCGTTCTCAATCTATCTTCTACTTAAAGAGAAGAACATCAAAGAATTTAGTATTGCTTTATGTATCGGGATATTAGTTCACGTTCTCATTGATACTTTTTCCGCAATAGGGGCGCCATTATTTTGGCCATTAAATTATTATTTCTCTCCGTTTGCAATAACTTTGGGAAAAACAGGACCGGCAATGCTTAATGCCCCTGTTGAGTTTGTGAGAAAGTTATTAAAATATGCAATATTAGATATGGCTTTAGGAACTGCTTGGATCTTTTATCTCTGGTTCAGAAGAAGAATAAAGTTCTGAAACTAGCTAAAACTTTATAAATTAAGAAAAACTACTCCTCAATATGCCTGCGCATGATATTGATGAAGGAACATTAATCAAACTTTTCCCAGACTTTCAGCCAATGAGAGTTAAGTATAAAGATATCTTTAATCTCAAAGCTTTCTATGAATCATTACGTGAATGGTTAACGGAACATGGGTGGCAAGACCTGCAAGATAATTTAGATCATTGGGAAACATATTACGGGGAAAGAATTTCTCAGGGCGGAGCAAAAGAAATCTGGATGCAATGGAGAACAACAAAAGATCCGGGAGATGCAAAAATACAATATTATCTTGATTTTGACTGGCATTGTATTGCTGTAACTACAACTGAAATTGTACGTAACGGACAGAAGATTAAAACAAATAAAGGGGAAGTAGAGATGAACATCCGTGCCTTTGTTGAAAGGAAATATGAAACTGAATGGAAAAATCATTGGTTCTTAAAACATTTTATCAAACTGTTCACTAATCGTATTTACAGTGATGAAATAGAATTAAGGCAGAAAGAGCTCTATCAGGAAACTTATGCTATGCAGAATTTT
>CAZIMI010000117.1:0-4789 GCA_964540325.1 uncultured Methanosarcinales archaeon
AAAAGGCGAATGGATACCTAAGTAATCCATAACTTTTATATACAACATATATTTTCTTATTTTTCCATGACTGATAAAGATTTAATTAGAAGAGTTGAAGATTTCCAAGATACAATGGTAACTATTAAGCAGAGTATCATTCAAGATAATTCTAGCTTAACTGCTTGTCAAGAATGTGGTGATAATTATCACACAGATATTATTGCATTAACTGGCAATGATTGTCCTTGCTGTTATGAAGAGAAAGAGTTTGGAATTCTCCCTGATTCTCCAGCTTGTTTTGGTTCCAGTGTTCCAAATGATCAACTAAGTAACCCTAATTATTTTCCAACTGACCATCCTGATTTTGATAGAGCTATCAAAGCTCAAGAAAAAGTTGGTGGTGTTTTTAATTTAGGAAGAAAGTTATAATTAAATTTTAATCTCTAGCTGGTCTAATATAAAAGTTTAAATCTTCATGACCTCTATTTCTGGCGTAATTATAGAATAAGTCAATGATACTTAGACTGGGCGTTCTTTTCCCAGATTCTAATAAAGAGATGTAAGAATGATCCATAATGAATTTACTGTTCCCTTGTTCTTTCGCGAGTTCTTCTAATTTCTGTACTAATTTTTCTTGAGTTAGTTTCTCTCTTACTCTCAATTCTAAAATAGCAGGATTATTGAATGGCATTTTGATATTTTTCTTTAACTTATATATAAAAGTTACCTTAAAACTCTTAATTTTACGCCTGCTTCTTTCAACAACTTTGTTCCCGTATCATCAGGATATTCTACTTTAGCGATTACTTCTCTTATTCCAGCGTTAATAATCATCCGGGCGCACATGTTGCAAGGTGTGAAAGTAGTGTATATTGTCGCTCCTTTGGTTGCAATACCTGTATGAGCTGCTTGAACAATAGCGTTCTCTTCAGCATGGGCACAGATACAGATAGCAGAAGTATAATCAGCAGATTTAATCTTGCCCTGATGTCTTAAAGTACATCTTTCACAAGCTCCTGATGTGCAATGTTTAACTTTTCTTGGCGTTCCGTTATAACCAGTAGAAAGGATCTGTTTGTCTTTAACGATGATTGCCCCTTTCTTTGGAGACATACAACTGCTTCTAGACTTAACAGTTTCAGCGATTTCCATGAAGTAATAATCCCAATCTGGTCTTGGGTCTTGTAGTTTATACATCCAATCTTTAAGCATTTGATCAACTTTCTGCTGTAATTTTTCTAAAGTGGTATCATTGTTGATAGTTACTTGAGCCATTTTCATGACTTTATGTAACTGCTGTTTTTTTGGATCGTCAGAACTTTCTTTTTTATCTAATTTTTTTAGTTCCTTTAATGTGGTGGGATCACCGTCAAACTTTCTTATTTGGAGACGTTTTAACCTAACTTTTTCAGGCGCTTGAATGTTAACTAAAAGAAAATCGTGTCTTGACATTAAGAATTTTGCTTCTAATGAATTTCTAACGGAAGTAAAAACATAATTCTCGCCATCTTCAACTTTAGTTAGTGCTAATCTCGCTAGAATTTTCCGACCATATCTGGTTCTCAAATAATTCCCTGTTTCTACAAGATTTTCTTTAGTTATCTTTAAGTTTCTTTTCTTTAATTCTTCTCTCAAAACATCTGAAAAACTTACTCTGATAAAACCATTCTGTCCTAATGACTCTGTAACCATATCTTTTCCAGAACCGTCTAATCCTGTAATGCCGATTATCATATGAATCTTGATAGAAGAATGACTATAAATTGATTGTTATAGTGTAATGGTTGTGTTGTGATGTGAGGGTTTTAGTTATAATATTAATCAAACAATTCTTTTAATGAAGTAACTTTATTTCTAAGTTCTTCTTTACTTAACTCTTCTCTGTCTTTTTCTATTCTGTAATAAAGATTTCTAGGATCTGGATTCATGTCATTAGGTTTTCTTGATAATATATGAACATGAAGATGAGGAACAGTTTGACCTGCACAAGTACCATCATTAAAAGCAACATTGAAGCCTTCTTCAGAATAATGCTCTTTTATTTTCTTTGAGACTAATTTTACTGTATTAAATAAACTTTTAATTTCATCTTCGTTTAATTCTTGAATTGAAGAAACGTGTCTTTTTGGTATCACTAAAACGTGGCCAGGAACAATAGGGATTTTGTTTTGTATTACGTGCTCATTCTCTGTTTCAAAGAAACATTGTTTATCTAAGACTTCTTGATCACAAAATGGACAACTCATTTTCCTAACCATCCCAGAAATTCTTTACTTTCCTTAATCAAATCTTTTTTTGTTGATAAGTTTAGAATATAATAATCTGCCATCGCAATCGGACCGCCTTTCTCAATGTTTTCAATCTCTGCATAATCTCTAGCATGGGCTTGATCTCTTGTCATCGGACGATTACGCATCTTCTTATCAATCTTTTTTCGTTTTACTAATCGTTCATACCTCAGTTCTGGCGGTGCTAAGACAGCTACTACAGTTAATCTGTCTTGATAATATTCTTTGAGAATTTTATATTCAGACCAGCTGTACAATCCATCGGCAACCAAGTTTGCTTTTTTTAGAAGATTATCAAACTTAGGGATGTTTAAAGTAGCATATGCACCCATCCCATGTTCTCTTCTTATTTTTTCTCTGATTTTCTTTTCATTCACTTCTGTTGGTGGTAATCCTTGTTTTTTAACCAAATCTAGAGTTAATTGTCCGAAGCGAGCGAACTCAAATCCCTGCTTGACTAATTCATCTGCAATAACGCTTTTTCCGGAACCGCACATTCCGACAATACATATTATTTTGTTCATGGGGTTTAGGAATTGAGGGATGTTTATTAATTTTTGGTTATGAGTAGTGGGTTCTGAGTTTTGAGTACTCATTGCCCATTACCCATAACTCATAACTAATTTAGAACAACAGTATTTATTAATAAGTATAATTTTCTTTTTAGTATGCAAAGAGGTAGGTTTATTGTTGTTGACGGATTAGATGGATGTGGTAAAGCGGTTATTATAGATACTTTTGTTGAAGAAGCGATTAAAGAAGGGAAAAGAGTTTATGATGTGCATAAGTTTTGGGAAGAAAATGATTTTCATCCAGATCCGAAAGATATAATTGGGAATTATGATATTATTCTTACTTCTGAACCCACTTTTGTTGGTGCTGGAAGAGTAGTTCGTGACGAGCTAATTGCGAAAAATGGTAGGACTTATTCTCCAGAGACTGTTGCTGGTGGCTATTCTTTAGATCGTTGGGTTTTATATGAACAATTAGTACTTCCTATTTTAGAAGCAGGAATTGATGTATATCAAAGCAGATCTTTCTCAACAAGTATTGTTTATCAACGGCAGACTGCCTTAGATTTAGGTAGAGAATTTAGTATGGATGAAATTATGAAACTGCCAGGGAACGCTTTTTGTTATGAACATCCAATGGATTTCATGATAATTCCCACGATTGAAGATGTTTCTGAAGTTATTAATAGATTAGGTGCTAGAGATAAAGATGATAATTGTGAATTTGAGAATCTTGAATTTCAGTTAAAGTTGAAAAAACATTATGATAGTCAGGATTTCAGAGAAGTGTTTGAACGGAAGGGTGTTAAATTAGTTAGCATGGATGTTGGCGGAACTATAGAGTTTTCTCAGGAGCAGGCAAGGGAGTTTTATAGGGATAATTTAAGATAATAATTTTACTTCTTCTCTTGCGGTGCGACTTTCAAAGCAGTCTTATACAACAACTTAAAATAGTGTTTAAATGATTGTGCTACTTCTTTGTTATCTATCTTAACTGATATTAAAGGATGTAAGAAAATCATTGCCACTCCATTATCATTGATAAAAGTAGCATTAGGGGCATTATGTTTTTTGTTTAAGAATCTGATTGTGGTGTGGGGCATTTTTCTGATCAATTTTATTCTATGGAGTGGGTAATCTTCGTTTACAATATGATAATAGAGAATTTTATTTTTTATTCTTGGTTTGTGCCATTCTTCATTTACCCAAGCTTCACCAACGTTTTTCACTAAATCTCTTGGGGCTCCTAATAAATATAATTCTTTCGTGTCTGTAACCATATCTGTCCAAACTTTTCTTGTGCCTGCTACCCCTTCATAGATAGAAACATCCGTGGGTGCTTTAGAACCAAATTGAAGCATTTTTAGTTCAGGAATGATTTTCTGTAATTTTACTTCTTTCTCTTTTATAAGAGTCATTATTTGTTCTGGATCAACAGCTTGATAATATCTTACTTTACCTTTCTGGATATGTGTTACTAAGCCTTTCTTTACTAGTCTTTCTAATGCACTATAAACATTTGATTTGTATAATTTAGCTTCTTTTGCTATTTTTATTGCAGTAGAACTACTTAGCCCTAATAGTTTTAGGTAAACTTCTATTTCGTTCTTGCTTAAACCAAGTTCTGCTAGTGATTCTTTCTTCATGCTACCTAAATTACTTTATTTTATATAAATTCTTCGCTTAAGATTGATAAAGGGTAGTAGCGGCCGCTACCCCGCATGCTTAAGAACGATTATAACTTTTCACTTAATAATTTGAATGGTGGAGGTAAACAAAATGGAAAATATATATGCAACTATTATTGGTGGCGGTGTTGTGGGAACAGCACTTGCTCAGGAATTATCAAAAAGAACAGATCGTGAAGTGGTTGTTCTTGAAAGACATAAAAAAGATAAGATAGAAAATCAGTCTACCAGAAATTCGGGAGTGATTCATGCTGGAGTTTATTATCCTCAAGATAAAGCTCCATTAAAAGCAAAACTTTGTGTAGAAGGAAACAGAATG